>JAJTCI010000203.1 GCA_021323155.1 Chitinophagaceae bacterium
TCGGCAGCGTTCATCGTCAGGAACAGCGACATCAGGATGATCTCCGTGATCAGTATGTAATTGGCGTCACTCCGCGGCCAGCTGGTCATCTCCCGCTTCCAGAATCGCTTTAGCTTAAGTACATTTCTTCTCACCAGGAAAACCACGCACACAATGATCACCAGCACCGCCAGGATTTCGAACATATTGATCAGCCAGGCATACGTTCTGCCCATAGGCGCGGCAAAGAGACGATGTTTCCCAAGTAGCCCGTCCAGGGCGATCTCCAAAACTTCTATGTTAATGATGATAAACCCTGCATAGATCACAAAGTGCATGATAGCTACCAGCGGGTATTTGAACATTTTCTTCTGCCCGAACGCGAGCAATAGCACATTCTTCCATCGTTCGCCTGGGTTACCGCTGAAGTCCTCATCTCTTCCTAGTAAAATGTTTCTTCTCAGTTCCCTGGCCTTGCGGGCGAAAAGCAGGACTGCAATCAGTGAAAGAATGATAAAAGCGACCTGTGGAACGTATTGCATAACCGGAACTTGTAAAAGCTAAGATAAGCGGACTTGGCATAGCAGGAAACAAAACCCAAAAAGTTATTAAATACTAATGACCTAGCATTCAAGAAGAAGCAGCGGCCGCTTGAATCCGATTTTACGCGGGATCCAATCCCTTGGCATGCTTATGGATTAAATAGATTGTAGAAACAGTATTGTTTAACCATAAAACGGAGAATTATGTTACGTTGGACTGTTATATTCCTGGTTATAGCCATCATTGCGGCTATATTCGGATTCGGTGGTATTGCAGCCGGTGCTGCAGGAATTGCTAAGTTCTTATTCTGGGCATTCATCATCTTATTCGTGCTCTCATTGATTTTCGGACGTAGAACAACAGACGTTCCTTAAGGAATAGGTGAGAATAGGTGAAAAAATGCAATCTGCGATGCGGATTGCATTTTTTTGTTTCTATACATTTGAAGTATGGCTGACAAGAAATACATACTCGATAAACCCACCGCCGGCCAGAAGCTCCAGCGCCTGGCACTTGAAGTTGCCGAACAATTTGACCGCGACGAAGAACTGATCATTATCGGAGTAAAGACCAGTGGCCTCGTGATCGCGGAAAAAATAGGCGAATCCTTGCGACAATACATCCCCGGTGTGAAGATCATTTCCGCCTCGCTTGACAAACGCTCACCAAAAGACATCACTTTCAGCGAGACTATCGACTTTACAGCGAAAAACATCCTCATCACCGATGATGTATCCAACAGTGGTAAGACCCTGCTGTATGTACTGAAACCTTTGCTGGACTTCCATCCAAAAAGAATTCAAACGCTGGTCCTGGTAGAACGAATGCACAAACAATTCCCGGTGAAACCCGATTATGTCGGGTCCTCTATTGCGACCACCTTACAGGATCACATCTATGTGGAAGTGGAAAATGGAGAGATCAGCGGGGCGTATGTTCAATAGGTGAGCGGGCTTCCTTTCTTAATTCTTTTGTTGTCTTTGAAGAGCCGTCATGACTCCATCCCGGTGGGTTAATTAAGTATTTGAATGCAGTAAAGAACGAATCCGAGCGTTTCAGGTCACGTGCGATATTTACCCACTCGAAGAAAGCGACCTTCACGGGGTTGAAAGTGTTCACGTTCTTTGTGAGGCCGTACTTCGGCGTATGCATCTCCGGCTGGAAACTTCCAAACATACGGTCCCAGATGATCAGGATGCCAGCATGGTTCCTGTCCAGGTATTCTATATCCGATCCATGATGCACACGATGATGCGAAGGCGTATTAAAGACATATTCAAACCAGCGCGGGCATTTATTGATCGCTTCCGTGTGTATCCAGAACTGGTAAAGAAGGCTCACCGACTGCATCAGCATGATCATCGCCGGGTGAAATCCAACCAACGGCATCCAGCTCCAGAACACGAAGGAGCCAGCCAGGTTGCCCGTCCACGTCTGGCGCAACGCCGCCGCCAGGTTATACTTCTCCGACGAATGGTGCACAATATGGGAAGCCCAGAACCAACGCACATGATGGCTCACCCGGTGAAACCAATAGTAGCTGAAGTCGTCTGCAAAAAAGATCAGGCCCCAGGCCCACCAGGCAGTGTGTGGTATGGTGAACAAACGATGCTCGTAGATAAATATGAAGAAGATCAGAATGAACGACTTCGTGGCGATCCCGATAAACAAATTACCCAACCCCAGCGAAATACTCGTAGACGCATCCTTCACCTCGTACAATTCCCTCTGTGACCTTACCGCGTAGATCACTTCCACCACGATCAGGAGAATGAATGCAGGCACAGCGCTCACTAATATATTCGGAAACTCAGGCATAACGGGTTATGCAATTTACGCATTTGGATTTGTAGAAAAACCCTGCTGGCACGGGCTTTGATTTTTTAACCTTACAAAAACGTCAGATATGGCAAACTTTATACGAAGAGGAAAAAACGATCAGCGCGACCCGAATGCTAACTTCAGCATTTCCAAAGAAATAGCTTACTGGATCAGCAAATACAATATCTGCCCCGTTGAATTCAAAAAGACCTTCGACGCTTGCGGCTCGGTAGCCAAAGCCATCCAGTTATGCCTGGCCAACCCTGGCATTAGGAGTACAATTTCCTGATCAATATAGAAACGGTTTTCGATTTTTTTGAGCGGCAAAACCGGTTCACGAAAAAATCCCGCTTTTGGCGGGACTTTTCTGTTTTTATACGAAGGAATATTTATTTCTTTTCTGCTACGGTAACACGGATCTCCGTCTTTTTATCCACCTTCATGACGTCTCTGTCTGTCTTTGAATGAACCTGCGCGAGGGTAGGAGCCAACACCAGTGAAACGATCGACATCAGTTTTATGAGGATGTTCATGGACGGTCCTGAGGTGTCCTTGAACGGATCACCAACAGTGTCACCTGTTACAGATGCCTTATGTGGCTCTGACTTCTTATAATAGGTCTCGCCATTGATCTCTACACCTTTTTCAAAACTCTTTTTCGCGTTGTCCCAGGCGCCACCGGCGTTGTTCTGGAACATTCCCATCAACACACCACTCACGGTAGCACCCGCCAGGAAACCACCCAGCGCTTCTGGTCCAAGCAGGAAACCGATGATGATCGGTGAAACGATCGCGATCGCGCCGGGAAGCATCATCTTCTTGATCGAAGCTTCTGTCGAGATAGCCACGCATTTATCGTACTCCGGTTTTCCTTTGCCTTCCATGATGCCCGGGATAGTGCGGAACTGCCTGCGCACTTCTTCCACCATCGCCATCGCGGCCTCACCAACAGCCCTAATCGCCAGGGAAGAGAATATAAAGGGGATCATTCCGCCGACAAATAAAGCGGCAAGAACTTTCGCATTGTAGATATTGATACCGGCCATCTCGAATCCGTTCGCGTTGATCACACCGACATACGCGGCAAACAAAGCCAGCGCAGTCAAGGCAGCCGAAGCGATCGCGAATCCTTTCCCGGTCGCGGCGGTGGTGTTTCCAACCGCATCGAGCGTGTCTGTCTTTTCTCTCACATCTTTCGGCAGCTCGCTCATTTCAGCGATACCACCCGCGTTATCCGCGATCGGTCCGAAAGCATCGATCGCTAACTGCATCGCGGTCGTTGCCATCATACCCGCGGCGGCGATCGCAACACCATATAAACCTGCAAACTCGTATGATCCGTAAATACCACCGGCTAACACAAGGATCGGCAACAACGTCGATTCCATTCCTACTGCAAGACCGCCGATAACGTTGGTCGCATGACCCGTTGCAGACTGGCGAACGATACTGTTAACCGGGCGCTTACCCATTGCTGTATAGTACTCCGTGATAATACTCATTAAAGTACCTACAACCAGTCCTACTACGATCGCGGCGAACACATCCATCTTCGTGAACGAAAAATCACGGATGAACATGTCTCCATCAGGTAATATAGTATCAACAAGGAAATAACTGGCGATCGCTGTCAGGATGATGCTGCCCCAGTTACCCATGTTCAATGCTCTTTGAACCACCGCTGTATTGATACCGGCAGAGTCGCTAATGCGCACGAACCAGGTTCCTACAATAGAGAATAGGATTCCCACACCGGCGATCAACATCGGTAACAGTATTGGGGAGAACCCGTCGTAACCGTCACCGCTCACACCTTTGACTTCGTGGCCGAGTACAATAGCCGCGAGAACCGTCGCAACATAAGAACCGAACAGGTCGGCCCCCATACCTGCTACGTCACCTACGTTATCGCCTACGTTATCAGCGATAGTAGCCGGGTTCCTCGGGTCATCCTCGGGAATACCCGCTTCTACTTTACCCACCAGGTCAGCACCCACGTCGGCTGCCTTGGTATAGATACCGCCTCCCACACGCGCGAATAACGCGATGCTCTCCGCACCCAGCGAAAAACCGGTGAGTACTTCGATCGCCTTCGTTACATCTAAAAAGTTGGAAGTATCTGGTGCGAGCATCTTGATCAATACAATGAATAAACCGCCTAAGCCAAGTACGGCCAGGCCCGCGACACCCATTCCCATCACGGCGCCGCCGCCAAATGAAACATTCAATGCCTTGGATAACGACGTTCTTGCCGCGTGAGCAGTGCGCACGTTGGCCTTTGTCGCTGCCCGCATACCGATATAACCGGCCAGCGCACTAAAAAATGCACCGATAATAAAGGAAATG
>JAJTCI010000204.1 GCA_021323155.1 Chitinophagaceae bacterium
CAGGAAGCAAAACTAATTTCCGGGAAGAAATTCCCTTTGAGCGTGGGAATAAAGACTGCCAAGAACGAGATCGTCCTTCTTACGGATGCCGATTGCGTACCCGCTTCCGAAAACTGGATGTACCTCATGCAGGATGGCTTCCGCGACGAAACGGAGATCGTCCTCGGTTACGGATCTTATTTCAAAAAACCGGGGCTGCTGAATAAGCTCATCCGCTTCGAGACCTTTCACTCCGCACTGCAGTACCTCTCCTACGCGCTGGCCGGTATGCCGTACATGGGTGTGGGCCGGAACCTCAGTTATAAGAAAGACCTCTTCTTTAAGAACAAAGGGTTTTCATCTATGAACCAGATACCTGGTGGTGACGATGACCTGTTCATCAACAAAGTAGCGAGGAAGAATAATACTTCCATCGTGATCGACCCGGAGGCGCATACCATGAGTGAGCCAAAGAAAAAATGGGGTCACTGGTGGAACCAGAAAATGCGGCATTATTCAACGGCCAAGTATTACAAACCGAAATTCAAATTCCTCCTGGGTATGTATACCGCGCTACAGGTGTTGTTGTTACCATTACTGGCCGCAAGCATCATCTTTTTCGAATTATGGTGGCTGCCACTGGCGGTATTCGGGTTTCGCGCGATCATCCAGGGCATCATGTTATACAAAAGCATGAAAAAGCTCAACGAAGCCGACCTGTGGCCCTATTTTCTTTTCTTCGATATCTGGATGTTCTTTTACTACGTGCTCTTTGTACCTGCCCTCTGGAAGCAACCCAAGAGAACCTGGAATTAAGATCGTGGCGTCCTCATTAGCGCCTATTCGCGCAATTTGACGTTTATTCGCACTACCAATTCGCGTCACTCGCGTTCATTCGCGTTTCAATGCGTCTTAATTAGCGTTATGGATATACTCCTTAAATATTTTGCCGATTTTACCCCAGCGCAGATCGACCAGTTTCGCGCGTTGGAAGCATTGTATAAAGACTGGAACGAAAAGATCAACGTCATCTCGAGGAAAGATATCGACAGCCTTTACCTGAAGCACGTGCTCCATTCACTGAGCATCGCTGCCATCCTGGAATTTAAAGATGGTGCCGACGTGATCGATATCGGCACCGGTGGCGGTTTCCCTGGCATACCACTCGCGATATTCTTTCCCAACGTACGGTTCCACCTCGTGGACAGCATCGCGAAAAAACTCAAAGTGGTGGCCGGCGTAGCGGAATCTGTCGGGCTCACCAATGTCACCACGCAACACACCCGCGCGGAAGAGATTAAAGACCGCAAATTCGATTTCGCGGTATCAAGGGCGGTTGCTCCATTAAAGGACCTGTGGAAGTGGGCTTCCCCCCTGGTAAGGAAAGGCAGCGATATGGAACTCCGCAATGGCCTGGTTTGCCTGAAGGGTGGCGACCTTGCGCAGGAGATCTCGGAAAGCGGTGTGCGTGCCCGCATTGCGCCGATTGACGAGATCTTCGCGGAAGAATATTTTAAAGAGAAGTATCTGCTGCATGTTACCCGGTAATAGCAGGCTTCTTCTTATCTTCAGGCTACATAGCCCGCTAATGAGGTTGCAGTACATAATTCTCCTGGCTCTCTGTGTTTTTTCGTCATTCCACGCGCTGTCCCAGGACACGCCGGTCAATGTGGCCTCCTTTGGGAATTATAAGGACGTACGGGCCTCGCTGAAACTATGGCGGCCGCAGGGCAAAGCCGAAGTGAATATTGAGTCCCTGCCGCTCGCCAGCTTCCGGAAAGACACCTCGGATAAAGTAACTGAGAACAACTTCTTCAATCGCCGGTTCTTCCTGCTGGAATTATTGTATGACGGAGGCGACCCACATACGGTGATTTACTTTTATCCTGGCAAAATGGTGAAAGTGGAGATGTACAGTTATGACAGCAGTACATCTAAATGGAATCACCTGCAGGAAAGAGAAGCCTTCAGCGCCATTTCACTCAGTTCCAAGATCAACCTGGTGCCACTACGGCTAACTGCCGGAACGGTGCACCGTTACCTCGTGATACCGGAGTTCCATTATTACAACTGGACGCAGTGGAGCCCGACCGTTGCGCACCATACCGCTATTAACGACCTGATACTGCACGAATTCATCCAGCCGAATTACACCTATAGCATTCTTACGATCCTGATGGCAGGAATGATCTTCATGCTCTTCAGTTATTCCTTCCTGAAATTCTATCTCAATCGCCGGAGCGAGTATCTGTACAACAGCCTTTTCGCGCTCGCCTTCCTTTTGTTCTTCACGGTGATCTTTCTGAATAACTTCTATTACCAGCCCTGGTGGCACCGTTATTCATCGTTCTTCCAGTCATGGTTGCAGATGCTCGGTTATATCGTGGAGTTTATTTTTATCATCACCTTCCTCCAGTTGCGGGAAAGGCGCTACCGGCTTTTTGTGTTTCTCCGTGCAGTCATCATATCATTGATGGTCTACTGCTGCGTGCTGCCTTTCATGGCTTTTTCAGACCGGTTGTATCCCTTCAACATTTTCCTGTTCAATTCGGTGTGCATCCTGCTGCTGGGTGCCTCGCTCTATACTGCGGCGGTGCTCCACCAATGGAACAGGCATATGTCGCGCTACATATCAGCTGGATTGATGGCACTCGCCAGTTTCATCATCCTCATCATCCTGCAGAATACCCTGCTGAGGGATAAACAGCACCTGGTGCAGAAGATCGGTGGTCCCGTCATCTTATACAACCTCGGCATACTCGCCAACCTGTTTTTCTTCCGCCTGGGTTTGGGACATAAAGAACGCGTAGAAGAACTGGAGAAGCTGGAAGATATCGAAAAGTTGCGGCTGGAAAACGAAAAGAAAGAACTCGAAAAAGTACTGGCGATCGCTTCATCGCGGGTGGATGAGCGGAACCGGATCGCGAAGGAGATACACGATGACATCGGCTCAGGCCTTACGTCGATCAGGTTATTGAGCGAGATCGCGCTCGTGAAGCAGGGGAACAAAGAAGAACTGAAAAAGATATCCTCCAACGCGAATGAACTCGTGAACAACCTGAACGAGATCATCTGGTCCATCAATTCCAGGAACGATACAGTGCCCAACCTCCTGGCCTATATCCGCAGCCACATGGTGGATTACCTGGAGCCCTACAACATCAAACTCAGCATCAACATCCCCTCCAACCTGCCCAACGTGGAGATCAGCGGCGAAAAGCGAAGAAATATCTTCATGGTCATCAAGGAGTGTTTCACCAATATCATCAAACACGCCAACGCCAACGCCGTCAACTTCACCGTGCAGGTGCGCGACCAGCTTATTTTCACCATCAAGGACAACGGTAAAGGCTTCGATGCTAAGGACATACTTCCGTTTAAGAATGGTATTCGCAACATGAAAGAACGCATCGAGCACGTGGGCGGTGAGATGGAAATATGGGGAAAGAACGGCACTACCATCACCATCAAGATCCCCTTCAACGGTAATAGTTCTCACCTCTAAGTAGTATTGCGTAGATTTACAGATTACTGACCTTGAATATTATGGCAATACGTGTAGCGATCGTTGAAGACAACCCGGGCATTCTCAACGCACTTGAAGAAGTACTCCGGCTCGACGATAATTTTGAGTGGGCGGGATCTTATGCCACTGCGGCCTCGGCGATCGAAGACATCCCGGAATTATTGCCTGACGTGGTGTTGATGGACATCAACCTCGGCAGCACACTCACCGGTATCGATTGTGTAAAGAAGCTGAAACCGCTGCAACCCTCCGTCCTCTACCTCATGTGTACCGTATACGAAGAAGACGATAAGATCTTCGATGCGCTGAAAGCGGGTGCCAGTGGTTATATCCTTAAGAAGACCCAGCCGCAGAAACTGCTGGAAGCGATCAGGGAACTATATGAAGGCGGCGCGCCAATGAGCAGCCAGATCGCGAGGAAAGTGGTAACTACATTCCAGGAGAAAAAAGACAAGGGCCTTGAGGAGTTGTCACCGCGCGAAAGAGAGATACTCGAACACCTCGCCAAGGGATTACTGTATAAAGAGATCTCCGCCGAACTGGGCATCAGCCAGGAAACGGTACGCAAACACGTATACAATATCTACGAAAAGCTGCACGTGAGCAATCGCGTGGAGGCGATCAATAAATTGTACGGCAGGTAATCAATCCGGTATCACCAGCGCCCTTCGATCGATATCGGCCATCCGTCCTGATGGGTCTATCTCTGCTTTCTTAAGGTCTTTCAGATCTCTTGAAGATTCAAATGTATACTCCGGGTGTGTCCACTTCCATGACGAGTGCATGACTACCGTGCCCTTTTCCGGTTGCTTGTTCCCATACATCAGGTCCAGTGGGATATAATGCATCTCCTGCGTTCCGTCTTTGAAGGTCAGCACAACGTCAATCGGCATGGGCATTTTACCCAGGCGCTTCAATGTGATCTTCGTCTTTCCATTCTCGTACACGAGGTTGCTGATCGAGTAATCGATCGCTTTTGTACTGTTGATCCAGTATTCCTTGTACCAGTCCAGTTCAATACCGCTCACTTTCTCAGCAAGCCGGATAAAATCATCCGGTCTCGGGTGCCTGAACTTCCAGTGCTTGTAATATTCCAATAATATACTATCGCGCACTTTCGCGCCGACAATATATCCCAGCTGCTCGAGGAATACCGCCCCTTTGAAATAAG
>JAJTCI010000205.1 GCA_021323155.1 Chitinophagaceae bacterium
TATATACTGTTATCAGTAGCTACCATTGGATACTAATTTGAATGCAGAATTCACCATTCACTAATGAACTCCCTTCTCCTCGAACTTCAACGCTTCCATGCCATTCTTTACGCGGTAGTCGTTGATCGCCGCCTTGATCGCGTCTTCGGCAAGCACAGAACAGTGGATCTTCACCGGTGGAAGGTTCAACTCTTCCACGATCGACATGTTATCGATCTCGAGGGCCTGGTCTACTGTCTTCCCTTTCAGCCACTCCGTGGCGAGTGAAGAAGAAGCGATGGCCGAGCCACAACCGAATGTCTTGAACTTCGCGTCCCTGATCAGGCCGGAAGCTTCGTCCACCTCTATCTGGAGGCGCATCACGTCGCCGCACTCCGGTGCGCCGACAAGACCGGTACCCACGCTTTTGGAAGCCTTATCCAGCGTTCCAACGTTCTTGGGGTTCTGGTAGTGATCGATTACTTTTTCTGAGTATGCCATATTTTTCGATTTGTGTGTTGTACTTTCTGATTCCTTATTTCTTATTCCTTATTTCTCATTTCTAATGATGCGCCCATTCAATACTATCCATATCCACCCCCTCTTTATACATCTCCCAAAGCGGGCTCATCTCTCTCAACTTCAGCACCGTACTCCTCACCTGCTCGATCGTATAATCGATCTGTTCTTCGGTAGTGAAGCGGCCCAACCCGAAACGCAGCGAGCTATGTGCCAGATCATCGCCCAATCCCAATGCTTTTAACACATAGCTGGGTTCCAGCGAAGCCGAGGTACAGGCGGAACCTGACGAAAGCGCGATGCTCTTGTTAAAGCCCATCATCAGCCCTTCACCTTCAACATACTTGAAGGAGATGTTGCTTACGTGGGGTAAGCGGCTGTCTTTATTGCCGTTCAGGTAGGCTTCCTCAATTTCTAACAAAGCATTTTCAAGTTTATCCCTCAGGGCAGAGAGTCGTTTGGTCTCGTCGGCCATTTCAAGCCTCGCGATCTCGCAGGCTTTACCGAAACCCACAATTCCGGGAACGTTCAACGTTCCGCTGCGCATGCCTCTTTCGTGGCCACCGCCATCCATTTGTGCGGTCACCTTTACACGCGGGTTCTTCCTGCGTACGTAGAGTGCACCGATACCTTTCGGACCGTACATCTTATGGGCAGAGAAAGCAGCCAGGTCAATACCATCCTTCTGGACGTCTACCGGGATCTTTCCCACAGCCTGCGTGGCATCGGTAAAGAATAGAATACCTTTCTTTTTAGCGATGGCAGTAATTTCTTTCACTGGCTGCACCACGCCGATCTCGTTATTCGCATACATGATGGCGATGAGGATCGTATTGGGTTTGATGGCAGCCTCCAGTTCATTCAGGTCAACAAGCCCGTCAGGCTTTACGGGCAGGTAGGTCACCTCGCCCCCGCTGCGCTCTATATGCTTGCAGGTATCCAACACCGCTTTGTGTTCAGTTACCGTGGTGATAATATGATTGCCTTTGCTCGAGTACATTTCAAACACTCCCTTGATCGCCAGGTTATCGGCTTCTGTTGCGCCGGAAGTGAAGATGATCTCCTTGGGGTCCGCGCCGATCAGTTTTGCTACCTGCTCTCTCGCATAGTCTACAGCCTCTTCGGCTTCCCATCCGAAAGGGTGGTTACGGCTGGCCGCATTACCGAAATGTTCCAGGAAATAGGGGGTCATGGCCTCCAGCACCCGCGGGTCCATCGGCGTGGTGGCATTGTTATCTAAATAAATCGGGAGTTTCAACATATTCTTCGATCCTTGTATTTAATTGATATGGACAGCAAAAATACTGTAATCGTGCTATAAATTTGAAGACGATTCAGCCAAGGGAACCTTATTTTCCCCAAATCGAAAAGTGCTTGAAAATCATGTTAAAACTCGAACATATTGGCATCGCGGTGAAGAGCCTGGAGGCTTCGTTACCTTTATTTGAAAAATTGCTCGATTCGCCGTGTTATAAGACCGAAACGGTGGACTCTGAAGGCGTGAATACCGCCTTTTTCCGAAAAGGCGAGTCCAAGATAGAACTGCTCGAAAGCACTACTGCTGATGGCGTTATCGCGCGGTTCATCGAAAAGAAGCAGGAAGGGATCCACCACCTGGCCTTCGAAGTGACCGATATTGAAGCAGAAATGAAACGATTGCAAGGCGAAGGTTTCATCCTGCTGAGCGAAAAGCCCAAAAAAGGAGCGGACAACAAACTGGTCTGTTTCCTTCACCCCAAGAGCACAAACGGGGTGCTGGTGGAGCTGTGCCAGGAGATGCCGGGGTAGCAGGTTGCGGGTTCCAGGGTATCAGGTGGCAAGTTCCAGGTTCCAGGTTGCTGGTAACACGGTCAGTTCATCGTCAGCGTTTTCGTACTTCGCGTTGCTTGTCGCCCTTATGCCCATGACGTTTGCCGTTGTTGGTCGCTCCTGGCAAGCCGAAGGCAGGCTGACCCACAATTTTTCACATAAGGAGACGCATATTGCACCTGAGCACTGGGGTTGCCCGGCGCAAAAAGATGATTCCTTCGATTTGTCCTTTGCGGTGGAGAAATTTTGTTGGTCAGGCGACCAACAAAGGCCTCGTTTCCATTTTATGTTTTTTGCGGTCGCAATATCGACTACAACACAACCGACTACGGAACGCCCTAGTTGGTCACCCTGGGTAAGCCGAAGGCAGGGTGACCAACAACACCCCTAACATTTCCTTTTCAAAGCCTTGTTAAGCCTTATCCCGCGCCGCAATAGCGGCAATGTTTTAGCGTCTATAAGAAAAAGAGGAGAACGAACCATGAACAAGCTATTGGTTTTATTAATGCCCCTGGTGATCATATTCGCCGCTTGCAGCAGCACGAATGTGACCAACAGCTGGAAAGACAAGAACGTTGAACAGGCCAGCCTGAAAAAAGTAATGGTGCTGGCCATGCTGCCGGAAAAACACAGACCCCTTCGCCAGGAAATGGAGAATGAAATGGTGGAAGACCTGCAGAAGAAAGGTTTTACCGCCGTAAGCGCACTGGCGGAATACGGACCCAAAGCATTCGCCGGTATGGATGAAAAGCAGGTGATGCTGGAACTGGATAAAAGCAAGGTAGACGGCGTGATCACCGTGTCATTGCAGGATACGGACCAATCCGAGCGTTATGTTCCGGGCAGCGTACGTTACGAACCGTACGCGATACGGTACAACAGGTTCTATGGTTACTACCAGACGTTTTACAACAGGGTCTATACTCCTGGTTTCACTGAAACAAGAACGAATTATTTCTTTGAGACCAACCTGTACGATGTGAACAGCAACAAACTTTTATACTCCGCACAGTCACAGTCTTTCGATCCTTCCTCTGCGGAACAGATCGCGCATGAAGTTGCGAAAGCGGTTGTGAAGGATATGGAGAAAAATAATATCCTGGGACTGGCCGTGGCAAAACATTAAGCAATCCCGCTGTAAGCGGGAAGATAGAAGTCCCACCGGTCAGAAGCCTTGCGAAAAGCAGGGCTTTTGATTTTTTAGAATACCGGGCATTTGAGACCACTGGCCGCTCTCCGGGCCGTATAGATGAGTGACAGTTCCATGCTGCCGTTCTTTGGGGTCTGCAACCGCGCACCGGAAACAGTGATGTCGTAGTTGAGGCCGATCTGCAAGTCGCCATAGCTGAGGCCCACATAAGGGATCACCGCGTCTTTCACACGGTACCACACACCTGCTGTCAGGTAATCACCCTCATATACCGAACCGGGTAGCAACCACGAATACGCACCGCCAAAGATTGCTTCTGTAGCGCCTCCCTGGTACATCAGGTTGCCTGAAAAAGAAAAGGCGTTGTTTGTTTCCATCAGCTGGTTGTATCCCGCGCTCAATGCATAACGGGTCCGGACATCTTCCTGGAAGCCGGAAAGATCATTGAACGAAAGTTTTTCATCCAGCAGGTTGAATACCGCCAGCCCGAGGTAACTCTTTTCAACATCAGAATTGAATTGGTACAAAGCGCCGAGGTTCAGGTTGACATAACTCGTCTTCCCGGCAAACGATTCACCACTGGACACGCTTGTATTGAAACCACCACTCATAAACTGGCTGGCAAAACTCAGCTTGGTATAGTCAAGTCGTTTCTCCGCGTAAGTGGCATTGAATCCCATTCCAAGGCTACGGGTAGATTCATCCAATCCAAGGTGATAGGTGAGCCCGCCCGAAATGAAATTACTTTTAAGCGCACCTGCACTGCTGGCATCGGACAGCCCCAGGACGGAAAATGCGAGCTTATTGTTTTCGCCATTGCGTAACAGGAAGCCATCAGCGGAGACTGTCGTGGTATTAAAGGGTGCTCCCACTCCCCACCATTGTGAACGGTAATTGGCCGCCACGCGCATGGTACCATTGAAAGCGCCCGCGTTGGCCGGGTTCAACGTGATGGGCGACGCGAAATACTGTGAGAAATGCGGGTCCTGCGCCGAAATTTCCTGCGACAGCATCAATACCAGTATCGTCAACAGCTTTCTCATCGGATCAATATTGTATTCCCGCCACTGCGGATGATCTTGCCACTATGGTCGATGCCTTCCGCCACCCAGGTATAGGTGTCCGATGGCTGCAGTATCCCTTTATAGAAGCCATCCCAGCCCACCTTGTCGCTTGCGCCCGAGAATACGAGGTTACCCC
>JAJTCI010000206.1 GCA_021323155.1 Chitinophagaceae bacterium
GGACTGACCGTGAAGCTGATCCAGCCGATCGCGATGGAAAAAGGTCTGAAGTTCGCGATCCGCGAGGGTGGCAGAACAGTAGGTGCCGGCCAGGTTACTGAAGTCCTGAAATAAGCCTTAAGGTTTATCAGGGAAAGGAAATGAACAGTATATTTGCAACATAATCTAAAAGCTGTCCCGCCCTGCGGGATAGCTTTTAGCTTTCTTACGGGCATAGTACAACGGTTAGTATAGAGGTCTCCAAAACCTTTGATCTGGGTTCGAATCCTAGTGCCCGTGCAAAAAATTTAGCCAGGAAGTCACTAAGACAGGAGGTCATTCAGCTGAATGACCATTTCCTTACCCCAATGACCCGATGGCCAATGACTCAATGACCTTTAATTATGAACAAGATCTCGGCGTATTTCAGGGATAGCTACCACGAATTGACAGAGAAGGTGACCTGGCCAACATGGAGCCAGTTGCAGCAAAGCACCGTGATCGTGCTGGTGGCAACCGTAGTCATCACCCTGTTGGTATGGGCAATGGACTTTGCCAGCAACCAGGTGCTGAAGCTAATTTATTCATTATTTAAGTAATAAATGATGGAAGAAACAACAGTGCAGGAACAGCAGGAAACGCTACCACAAAAGGAGAGCAAGTGGTACGTACTGCGCGTGGTGAGCGGTAAGGAAAGAAAAGTAAAGGAATACCTGGATAAAGATATTTCACGTAGCGGATGGACAGAGATCATCAAGCAGGTTTTCCTGCCGATGGAGAAGGTGTACAAGGTGCAGAACGGTAAGAAGGTGATGCGCGAAAAGAACTATTTCCCCGGTTACGTGATGCTGGAAGTGACAGAAGGTAAACTGACGGACGATATCATCCAGCACATCAGCAACGTGAGCAACGTGATGCACTTCCTCACGGATGGCAAGGGTTCGAAAGGGAATATTATCTGTCTCCGCAAATCCGAGGTGAACAAGATGCTCGGCAAGGTAGACGAGATGAACGACCAGGGTGTTACGATGAGCGAACCATTTATCGTGGGAGAGACCATCAAGATCATCGAAGGTCCATTCAACGATTTCAATGGTGTGATCGAAGAGGTGAACGACGAGAAGAAGAAACTGAAGGTCACCGTGAAAATATTCGGCCGTTCCACACCTGTCGAACTGAATTATATGCAGGTGGAAAAGATCAGCTAATTTTATTATCCCGCCCTGTGCGGGATTTTATTTGATAAAAACTAAGTCATGAAAAAGATACTGTCAATTATCGCCCTCAGCCTCATCGCCATCGCTTCTAACGCCCAGCCACCGGATGTCCCGGCTGAAAAAGGCGCTAAGTTCGGTGCGGAGGTTACGGCAGACGACGCACTGACCGTTGAAAAGGCCATTGCAAAAGTGCAGCAGAACGAAGGCAAGAAGACCGAGGTGAAGATCATCGGGGAAGTAGTGGAAGTTTGCCAGATGAAAGGTTGCTGGATCACCATCAAGAACGGTACGGAAGAGATCACGGTAAAAATGAAGGGCCACAACTGGTTTGTTCCCTCCGCGCTGGCCGGGAAGACCGTAGTGCTCCAGGGCGTGGCGGAATTGAAGACAACCAGCGTAGACGACCTGAAACACAAGGCGGAAGACGCCGGGAAGTCGAAGGAAGAAGTGGACGCCATCAAAGAAAGCAAGAAAGAGATCGTAGTGAACGCGGTAGGCATACTGGTGGTGTAACCCCGGCCTGGCCGCTTAAATCATAAAAAATGCTTTAAATCCCGCCAAAAGGCGGGGTTTTTTGTTGGTTGAGCTTGTTTTTCAGCGGCAGACACCTACCTTTGCCGTCCCAAAAAGTTCTTTACATCCGTTGAAGCATGGCGAAACGGAAGGAATGATTGAAAAACCCCGCTGGAAAGCAGGGAAACTTGGGAGTTGTCCGCCGGTTGGCGGGTGACGCTATCACCAATTAAATCGTAAAAAATGGCAAAAGAGATCACAGGCTTTGTGAAGCTGCAGGCCAAAGGCGGACAAGCCAACCCTGCACCTCCCATTGGCCCGGCACTCGGTTCTAAGGGTGTCAACATTATGGAGTTCTGCAAGCAGTTCAATGCAAGGACCCAGGATAAGATGGGAAAAGTTGTTCCTGTTATTATCACTGTTTATTCTGACAAGTCGTTCGACTTCGTCATCAAAACTGCCCCGGCTGCGGTCCAGTTAATGGAAGCAGCAAAAATCCAGAAAGGTTCCAAGGAAAGTAACCGCCAGAAAGTGGGTAAAGTAAGCTGGGCACAGGTAGAAGCGATCGCACAGGATAAGATGGCTGACCTGAACGCATTTACTTTAGACAGCGCCATGAGCATGGTTGCAGGTACCGCGAGAAGCATGGGTTTAACGGTTGAAGGAACAGCTCCCTGGGAAAACAAATAATTATTCACCGAAAAAAACTTAGAAAATGTCAAGTGTGACTAAAAAGAGAAAAGTTGCAGAAACTAAATTGCACAAAATTCGATAGTTCTGTTGACCTGCATATTCGCCTGGGTGTAGACCCTAAGAAAGCAGACCAGCAGGTGCGTGGTACCGTATCGTTACCACACGGAACCGGTAAGACCAAGCGCGTACTGGTGCTTTGCCCTCCCGAGAAGGTGGCTGAGGCGACAGCGGCGGGTGCGGATTACGTAGGACTGGAAGAGTTCGTTACCAAGATCGAAGGCGGATGGGTTGATGTAGACGTTATCATCGCTACACCATCTGTAATGCCTAAGATCGGTAAACTTGGTAAAGTACTCGGACCCCGTAACCTGATGCCCAACCCGAAGACCGGCACCGTTACCAACGATGTAGCCGCGGCGATCAACGAGGTAAAAGGTGGTAAGATCGCGTTCAAGGTAGACAAGGCGGGCATCGTGCACGCTTCTATCGGCCGCGTGAGTTTCGACGCGAAGAAGATCGCTGAGAACAGCCACGAGCTGCTGAGTGCTATCCTGAAGCTGAAGCCTTCTTCATCTAAAGGAACGTACCTGAGAGCGGTGAGCATGGCCACTACCATGAGCCCGGGCATTACATTAGACGCAAAAGCATTATCAAACTAATCCTGTGGATTCTCCGCTCACCAGCGGAGGAGATGAAATGGGTTTATAAAATTTAGTTATGACAAAAGATCAGAAAAACGAAGTGATTGAGCTTCTGAAAGAGAAGTTCTCTCAATACAATAACTTCTACGTTACCGATACGGAAGCGTTGTCGGTGGAGCAGGTTTCAAAGCTGCGCCGCGCCTGCTTCAGTAAGAACGTGGAGATGAAAGTGGCCAAGAACACTTTGATCAAAAAAGCGCTGGAATCATTAGATGGCGAGAAATACTCGGGCATGTATGATTCACTGCACCAGGTAACCGCGTTGATGTTCTCCGAGAACCCTAAAGAGCCCGCGCTGATCATCAGTTCTTTCCGCAAGGAGAACAACGGTGAGCGCCCGGTACTGAAGGCGGCTTTCATCAATGGTGATGTTTACATGGGCGACAACCAGTTGAAGTCACTCACGCAGATCAAGACGAAGAACGAATTGATCGGTGAAGTGATCGGGTTGCTCCAGAGCCCTGCCAAGCGTGTACTGGCTGCCTTGTTGCACCACCACGAGAAGCAGGCGAACGGTACGGCGGAAGCTGCACCAGCTGCTGAAGCGAAGACCGAAGCGCCTGCTGCGGAAGCCAAGGCTGAAACGCCGGCAGAAGCACCAAAGGCTGAAGCGCCCGAGGCGCCGGCTGCTGACGCGGCTGCTCCGGAAGCACCTGCAGCTGAGTAAGCACTAAATTCTAATCTCGAAATTCGAACATGATCATTCTTTTTCGGATTTCGTACTTAGAATCTCAAAATTCAAATCACCAATGCCTTTGAGGTTCAAATAAGGCACTATTCATAACCTCCGCCGGAGTCGGTGACTATGAAGGCGGTTAAAAAGTAAAAAAATGGCAGACGTAAAAACATTAGCCGAACAATTAGTAGGCTTAACAGTAAAAGAAGTTCAGGAATTAGCTGATGTATTGAAAGCTGATTACGGTATCGAGCCAGCTGCTGCTGCAGTAGTAATGTCAGGTGGTGGAGATGGCGGTGGCGCAGCTGCTGCTGTAGAGCAAACTGCTTTCGACGTGATCCTGAAGAGCGGTGGCGCTTCTAAACTCAACGTAGTTAAGATCGTTAAAGAACTGACCGGTCTCGGACTGAAAGAAGCAAAAGACCTCGTTGACCAGGCTCCTAAGCCAGTGAAAGAAGGCGTATCTAAAGGCGAAGCCGATGAGATCGCTAACAAGCTGAAAGAAGCTGGTGCTGACGTTGAGATCAAGTAATCTGGACTGATGATAATTTTCAAATCCCGCTCCCAGGAGCGGGATTTTTTATTCGTATCACGAGTACCAGTCCGCCTGGCCTTTATTTCCACTGGGAGGCCAGGATAAAAATCCCGGTTACAAGCGGTATCTTTAAGATACCCTCCTGAAAACGCTCTTTGGTAATTAGTGGTTCACCTAATATTCCCGATCATGAAATATCCATTATTCGGCGCGTTAGTATTTATGTCGTTCCTGGCATGTAAAGACAACCGTTTTTCCGCAACTGAATTAGCCACGTCCCTGGAGTTGAAGCGAGGTGCGATGATATCCTGCGGCCCTGCAGATGCTCAATTCGGATCGCTGAGTTTCGAGATCAAAGCGAAGCCGGGGGTACAGGAGCTTTTTACACTTGGTGTTAAAATGCTGCACTCGTTCGAATACGATGAAGCGGAAAAAGTATTCGCGTCTATCATCGATAAGGACCCGCAATGTGCCATGGCTTACTGGGGAGTAGCGATGAGTAACTTCCACCCGTTGTGGACACCTCCTACCGAAGCGGAGTTCAGGAAAGGCAGTAAGGCACTGCAGATCGCGAAAGAGTTGGCAGATGAACCCGGCAAAGAAGCTGACTATATCGATGCACTCGCCGCCTATTATACGGAAGGGAAGGAGGAGAATCACCGGAGCCGTTGCCTGCGTTTCGAGCAGGCGATGGAATCGACGAGAGCCAAGTATCCACAAGACAAGGAGACCGCCATTTTTTATGCCCTGAGCCTGACAGCAGCGGCGGACCCGGCCGACAAGACCTACACTAAACAAAAAAAAGCGGGTGACATCCTGAACGCTATGTATGGCGGTAACCCGAACCACCCCGGTATCATCCATTATATCATCCATACGTATGACTCACCGGAACTGGCGGTCCTGGCCCTGCCCGCGGCACGAAAATATGCTTCGGTAGCACCGTCATCCGCGCACGCCCTGCACATGCCCTCGCATATTTTCACCAGGTTGGGATTGTGGCAGGAGGCGATTAAATCCAACCAGGCTTCGGTAGAATCGGCCAAATGCTATGCTGAACAGGCCGGTATCAAAGGCCACTGGGATGAAGAACTGCATGGGATGGATTACCTGACCTACGCCTATTTACAGATGGGCGATAACCGGATGGCCCGCCAGCAATGGGATTACCTGAAAACGATTACCACGGTAGAACCGACCAATTTTAAGGTGGTGTATGCCTATGCGGCCATCCCGTCCCGTTACGTGCTGGAGAACAAGCTCTGGAAGGAAGCCGCGGGGATCGGCATACACCTGGACAACCTGGACTGGAAGGGCCACCAATGGCAAAAGGCCATCCTTCATTTTACCCGGGCGCTGGGAAACGTTCAAATAAAGAATAAAGCGGCGGCGGCCAGCGAGGTAGGGCAATTAAAGCTGATCCACGAGGCGCTCCTTGCCGGTAAAGACACCTACAAGGCCGAACAGGTGAAGATCCAGTGGAAGGCCGCCCAGGCCTGGCTACACCTGCTGCAACAGAAGAGCGACGCTTTAACGTTGATGCAGGAAGCGGCAGACCTGGAAGACAGGACCGAGAAGCACCCGGTGACCCCTGGCGAGGTATTACCGGCCAGGCAGCTCCTGGCCGACATGCTGTTGTCCTTAGGTCGGTATGCGGATGCCCTTTCAGCCTATGAAGCGGATTCAAAACGACATCCCAACCGTTTCAATACCGTTTACGGCGCAGCGGTGGCAGCCAACAAGTTGGGCGACCAGGCAAAGGCCAGGCTGTATTATGAACAGTTGCTGGATATAGCGGCTCCTGGTTCAGACCGGCCGGAGGTGGCGGAGGCCAGGAAATACCTGCGTAGAGGATGAAGCGGGAGGACCACAATAGTGCTATAATCCTTAAAACCCGATTATAATCGCCGGCATCTGGCAAAATCTTCCCCAAAAGCGCTGGTTTTTACTGCAAAAGATCTGTTATGGCTTAAAATTTGTTTGCGGCCATATTTCTTTATTTCTTACTTTTGCTCTCCTTTTAAAATTTGGGCTAATTAGCGACGGCTTTTCAACAAGGCGCCAAAATGTTGAACCGCCAAACCAGCATGCATTGGGAACCTGTAAGTTCTCCCCAAATTATTTTGCAAATAACCGGTTTCAAAATAACTATGTCAACAACACAACTCAACAACAGGTTCAGCTTCGGTAAAACAAAACACCTGGCTGACGCACCTGATTTGCTCGACATTCAATTAGAATCCTTCAGAGAATTTTTCCAGTTAGAAACCACCCCAGACAAACGTAACGTAGAAGGTTTATTCCGCGTGTTCAAAGAGAATTTCCCGATCACTGATACGCGGAACATTTTCGTGCTGGAGTTTCTTGATTATTTTATCGATCCGCCACGTTACACCATTGAAGAGTGTATGGAGCGTGGATTGACCTACGCGGTTCCTCTCAAGGCAAAGCTCAGGCTTAGCTGTAACGATGAGGAGCACGTGGATTTCCAGACGATCGTACAGGACGTATTCCTCGGGAACATCCCTTATATGACCCCCAGGGGTACTTTCGTAATTAACGGTGCTGAAAGGGTGGTT
>JAJTCI010000207.1 GCA_021323155.1 Chitinophagaceae bacterium
GTAATTCCAACCTGGAGCAAAGAATCGATATAAAGGGGCTGCACTACGCAGCCTTTTTCTCTATATAGGGTCGAGCCTATTCACCATTCACCATTTACCATTCACTATTCACCATTCCCTACTGCCAGGCTGCAATTCACCCATTCCGGGTCAAACGATGCGTTATATTTCTTATAGAAGTTGATGGCGGGTTCATTCCATTCAAGTACCTGCCAGCAGATGGCTTTCCATCCTTTTTCTTTCGCTGTTTCGATCAGGCAATTAAACAAAAGTTTGCCAATGCCTTTACCCCGCCACGCTTCGGTAATGATGATGTCCTCGAGGTACATCCGGGCGCCTTTCCATGTAGAATACCGGATATAATAAAGTGCAAAACCTACAATAACACCATTGGCCTCGGCTACAAATGCCCACCATACCGGGTTGGTACCAAACCCGGTTTCCTCAAAATGTTCAAGTGATACGGTCACTTCGTTTGGCGCTTTCTCGTAAACCGCCAATTCCCTGATCAATTCCAGCAGTCGCGGGCAGTCTTTCCGTTCCGCCTGGCGGATGCAAATACTTTTCATTCTGATACCAGTTTAACTACATCTGCGGCGCATCCGAATGCAAGCGTAAAACCGCTCCCTCCATGGCCGTAGTTGTGAATGATATTGTTTTCCCGTTCAAGTCTTACTTCATTTCGATGGGGACGTAACCCGGCCCAACTTCCCAGGTACTCCTGCATGGCGAGTTCAGGATAGATCATAAATGCTTTTTGCAGCAGGAATTCAATGGTCTTTGGCTCTGTTACTTCTTCAAAAACATTTTCCTCGTATGTGCCGCCGATAATGATGGCGTCTTTTCTTGGAACGATGTATTGCGGCTTTTCGTTGTCCAGGAAAATAGGAAGGTTTTCTTTTGGTGCGAGTAATGCCACCTGCCCACGATATGGGATGAGCTGTTCGTCCTTACATAGTTCTCTTGCGCCGAGCCCGGTGCAGTTTACGATCAGGTCATGATCATCCAGTTGGTCAAACGCGATGATCTCCTGTTGGTGAAAAGACACCCCTGCCATTACCAGTTGTTGTTGCAGCCACGGAAGAAATATCTGCGTTTCAATCAATGGGACTTCCGCTTCATCACCTTCCAGGTAACCAGGTAATAATTGTGTCAGGGGAATAGGGCGATAGGAACCTGGCGGCATAAAATCTTTCCAGGTTTGATCCACTTCAGTGACATCATTTGCTACCACCTTGATCAATTGTTTCATGCTGATGCCGGTGGATGGGTCTTTGGACAATTCCAGGTACACCTCGTAACTTTTCCTGCACCAATCGATTCCCCTATTGTCATTACGGATATGGTACGGGAGCCAGAAAGCCGCCGCGCGGTTGGAGGTGATGTTGGGCGAAAAAGCCCGGGCAAAAACAAATACACGGTGGCCGGCCCTGTTGAGTTCATAGGCGGCGCTCATGCCGCTGATGCCCGCGCCAATGACTGCGATATTCATTGCAGTGCCTGTTCCAGGTCGTTAATAATATCTTCGACGTTTTCTATACCCACACTCATCCTGATCAAACCATCCGTAATCCCATACGACTCCCTTTCTTCTTTCTTCAAACCGAAATGAGTCATCGATGCGGGGTGCGAAATGAGCGTATCTACCGTGCCGAGCGACACCGCCCGTACGCACATCTGGAGTTTATCAAGAAATTTTTTACCTGACTCCAGGCCTCCTTTCAATTCAAAGCTGAGTACCGCTCCCGGGTGTTTCATTTGCTTTTTTGAAATGGCATGGTCCGGGTGGGAAGCTAGCCCCGGGTAATTTACGTGTGCGACGGCAGCGTGCTTCGCCAGGAATTCAGCCACGACTTCCGTATTGCTGCAATGGCGCTCCATACGTATCTCCAGCGTCTTCATGCCTATCCCGAGCATAAAGGCGTCGAATGGATTTGAATTGCCACCCAGGAGGGCATGCCACTTCCAGGCTTTCGTCTTCATGAAATGCAGGTCTTTACCAATCAGCACACCACCGATCGCCGTACCATGACCGTTCAGGAATTTAGTGGTAGAATGAAAAACGAAATCCACCCCGTATTTGAAGGGTTGTTGAAGATAAGGAGTCGCAAAGGTGTTGTCTACCGATACTATGATTCCCTTTGCTTTGGCTAATTTGGTGATTGCTTCAATATCCACGCACTGGATAGTAGGATTCGCGGGTGTTTCGAGGTGAACCAATTTGATCTCGGGGTGTTGGTGGAGGGCTGCTTCCACTTTGGTCGGATCACGCATATCCACGATCACGGTTTCTATACCCGAATCAGCTAATACTTTATGAAGCAATTCATGGGTTCCGCCGTAAAGCGAATAATGTGACAATACTTTATCACCCGCTTTGAGATTACTGAGGAATAATGTTGTCATCGCCGCCTGTCCGCTGGAATGCAACAGTGCTTTTAATTGGAGTGGTGCGCCGTCATTTCCTTTTAAACCAAAAGCTTCCAGTGCTGCAATGGTCTCTTCTGCCACAGTGAAAGTTGGGTTGCCCCATCGGCTATAAATATTCTGTTTATCCTCCCCGGCAAACCGCTTCATCCCTTGCTGCGCGGTGTCAAAAGTGAAAGTGGATGAGGCGTAGATCGGTGTGAGGTGTGCGTATTCAGGGTAGACGCCTGGACCCGTATGCATCGCGATCGAACTAATGCCTGTTAGTGTGAACTTCTTTTTCATCTATTATTCGGGTAATTCGTAACAATTCGTGTAATTAGTGTCTCCAAATGTAATAAAGATGAAGGAGCTCCTGACCTCGTATGCTGCTTATAATTACTGGGCAAACCAGGAACTGTGTAAAAAGATTTTGGCGCTTCCACAGGCTCAGCAACAGGCGGTGGTCTCCTGCAGTTTTGGTTCGTTACAAGGGACCGTGATTCATATGTGGGACGCGGAAAGCATCTGGTGGCAGCGGATGAAATTGCTCGAGACGATTGTGGTGCCCAGCCTGAGCTTTCACCCCACAATAGATGAGGCGGTACAAGGGCTGCTGGAGCAGGGCAAACAGTGGCTGGAATGGGTCCGGCAAGCGTCACCGCCGCAACTTGAACATGTATTTGCTTACCAGAATACCAAAAAAGAGAATTTCAAACAGCCTGTCTGGCAAATGCTTCTTCATTCGTTCAACCATGGCAGTTTTCACCGTGGCCAGCTGGTTACCATACTTCGCCAGTTAGGTGAAACCCGCATCCCGGCGACTGATTATATTCATTTTAGCCGCCTGAAAAAATAATTGTCATCCTGTCAGGATTTTTCAATTGGTATTTTATTTGATTTTTGCGGCCCGGAGTCGAATCCCTGCCACGTGCGGTAGTGGGGCCGGAATTTTTGGCCGAATACGCAGCCGGGTTAAAAAATGTGCTGAAGTATGTGGGCAACAAAGCCCGGCCAGGGAACATGATTAAAAAATAACATCGATTATGCAAAAAGGACAGATAAGAGTACAGACGGAGAATATTTTCCCGATCATTAAGAAGTTTTTATACAGCGAACACGACATCTTTCTCCGTGAGCTGGTGAGCAATGCCGTGGATGCTACCCAGAAGCTAAAAACACTGTCATCGATCGGGGAGGCGAAAGGAGACCTGGGCGAATTGCGGATCGATGTGGTAATTGATGAAAAGGAGAAAACCCTTACTATCACCGATCGCGGTCTGGGTATGACGGCCGAAGAGGTGGATAAATACATCAACCAGGTGGCATTTAGCGGGGCGGAAGAGTTCCTCCACAAATACAAAGACGCGAATATCATCGGCCATTTCGGTTTGGGTTTTTACAGCGCCTTCATGGTAAGTGATAAGGTAGAGATCTATACAAAAAGCTTCCGGGAAGAAGGTGGTGTTTACTGGAGTTGTGACGGCAGCCCCGAGTACGAATTATACAATGTAGACTACGACCAGCGGGGTACAAAGATCGTTTTGCACATCAATGAAGAGAGCCGGGAATTCCTGGAGGCTGAGCGGATCCGCTCAATCCTCAATAGATTTTCACGTTTCCTCCCTGTGCCCATCTATTTCGAAGACAAACAGATAAATAATACCAACCCGATCTGGACAAGGAAGCCCGCCGACCTTACACCCCAGGACTACCAGGATTTCTACAAGGAATTATATCCTTACGGCGAATTGCCGTTATTCTGGATTCACCTGAACGTTGATTATCCGTTCAATTTAACCGGCGTCCTGTATTTCCCGAAGATCAAGCAGAGTTACGAGATCCAAAAAGATAAGATACAACTTTACAGCAACCAGGTGTTCGTTACCGATGAGGTGAAGGACATTGTTCCTGAATTCCTGATGCTGCTGCATGGTGTTATTGACAGCCCGGACATCCCGCTGAATGTGAGCCGGAGCTATCTGCAGGGTGATCCTAATGTCAGAAAGATCAATAACCATATCACTAAAAAGGTTGCCGATAAACTGGAAGAAATATTTAATAAAGACCGCCAGGCGTTCGAGGAAAAATGGGAAAGTTTAGGGCTGTTCGTCAAATACGGGATGATGACGGATGATAAATTCCTGGAAAAGGCGAATAACTTTCTGGTAATGCAGGCTTGTTGATGCTGCTTTCATCAACAATATGGAGATGAAGTGGGAGAATGTTCATTTTACGCGGGTGGACGCTGACGTAACCGATAACCTGGTAGATAAACAGGAGGGAAGTGAAAGTGTGCTGTCCGAGGATGACGAGGTAAAATTAAAAGAGATGTTCGGCAGGCAGATGCCCGACTCTCATGTAACCGTTGAGATAAAAGGCCTGAGCCCGGAAGCTCCGCCGGTAATTGCAACGAGGCCAGAGTTCATGCGACGTATGAAAGATATGGCTGCGATCGGCGGTGGAATGGGGTTTTACGGAAATATGCCAGATGAAGTGACATTGACAGTGAATGGTAACCACGCCATATACCAGGGTTTGCTGAAAGAGAATAATGCGTCAAGGCAGGAAAAGCAGGTTAAAAACCTGGCGGATCTTGCGTTATTGTCACAAGGACTACTGAAAGGCAACAGCCTGACCGAATTCATTAACCGAAGTGTTGAGTTGATGTCTGAAAAAGGCGTTGTTATCGCCGAAAACTAATCTACTCGCTCAGCCGGATATCGATCACTTTCATTTGAAGCGAACGCGTCCCTTGCCATTCATTGATGTCCAGGGTAAATGCCACGTCGATGGGGTGGTTCATCTGCAACAGGTGGAATTTTGTGGCGAGGTTAAACCCGATGCCGGTCAACGTGATGCCGTTTTGCTTAAGTACAAAACGAATGTGTTGTTCTTTCACCACTTTCGAGAATCCTGATTCTTTCAGATTGCGGGCAAGAAAAACAGGACGCAGGTTACCGGGTCCAAAGGGTTCCATCTGGCAGAGAATATTGTAAAAAGGCTCTTTCAATTCGGTAAAATTTACCTCGGCATCAATAACCATTTCTGGGATGAGCAATTCAGGTTCGATGATGCGGCTTACGACTTCTTCGAATTTTGAGCTAAATGCTTCTACCTGTTCGGGTAGCATCGTCATGCCGGCAGCTGCGAAGTGTCCGCCATAGCCCAACAGATGTTCACGACATTCATGGATTGCTTCATACAAGTTGAATCCGGCCACGCTTCTCGCAGAGCCTGCTACTATATCGCCGCTCCGCGTGAGAACGATCGTCGGGCGGTAATAACTTTCGATAAGCCGCGATGCAACGATACCTACTACTCCCTTGTGCCAGTGTTCCCTGAACACCACCGTTGTTTTGCGGTTTATAAATTGTTCGTCCCTTAATAAGGTTAATGCCTCTTCGGTGATACTGCTGTCGGCCTCTTTCCGGTCGGTGTTGTCGCTATGAAGCATTTCAGCAAAACCGAGTGCTTTCTCGGGGTCTTTCTCAATAAACAGCTGGACCGCTTTTTTGGCATCGTCCATCCGGCCAGCAGCATTCACACGTGGCGCAATGATAAAGACCAGGCTATTGACGTTTATCTCTTTTTGCACCTCTGCCAGTCGCATTAGCGCTTTGATGCCAGGACAGGGATCTTCATTTACTTTTTTCAGCCCATAAAATGCCATTACACGGTTCTCGCCGGTCATAGGCACGATATCCGCGGCGATAGCTGTTGCTACAAGGTCAAGGAAATCGAGATAAGCCTTCTCTGGCAATTCAAGGCGTTCGGCCAGGGCTGTGATCAGTTTAAATCCAACTCCGCAACCGCACAATTCTTTATATGGGTAACCACAATCTTTTTGTTTGGGATTGAGAATTGCTACCGCCGGAGGTAACTGCTGGTCCGGCAGGTGGTGATCGCAGACAATGAAATCGATTCCCAGGTGTTTCGCGTAAGTGATCAGTTCCACCGATTTTATTCCGCAGTCCAGTGAAATGACCAGTGTGAAGCCATTCTGCTTTGCGTGATCGATTCCGATTTTCGAGATGCCGTACCCTTCTTTATAACGATGTGGGATATAAAAATCCACGGCATCGTACTGCGCCTTAAGGAACTGGTACATACAAGCCACCGAAGTAGTACCATCGACGTCGTAATCGCCAAAAACAAGGATTTTTTCCTTATTGATGAATGCGGTGTTTATTCTATCCACTGCCCGTTCCATATCCTTCATCAGCCATGGACTGTGGAGGTCGGTTAGCTGTGGACGGAAAAAATGCCGCGCTTCCTCAAATGTGCTGACGCCCCGCTGAATGAGAAGGCGTGTAAGGGTGGGGCTTATCTTCAGGGATTGCTGTAACGTGGCGACGGTCTCGTCTGCTGCG
>JAJTCI010000208.1 GCA_021323155.1 Chitinophagaceae bacterium
GTCAATGTGATATATGGCGCCACGGTCATTGATGATCAATTCACTTTCGGCAATCCTGTTCATGTTTTTCAATTAGTAAATGTGAAAATATGAAAATGTGACAATGAAAGCCCTGACGAGGATCGGCCATTTTAAAATTGCCGGATTCTCAAATTTGTGCATTGCGACCTTTACCCTATTTTCGCAGCGATAATTGGTCCTGTGGCCGAGTGGTCAGGCAGAGCTCTGCAAAAGCTTCCACAGCGGTTCGACTCCGCTCGGGACCTCCAAACAGACCTTGAAGGCAACTTCAGGGTCTTTTAAATTCAGCCATGAAGTATTCCCAGTTGATCGGTGTTGCTGCAGCCATTGGTGTTATCATCCTATGTTTCCTACCCTGGAGTTATATTCCTTCTTTGAACGTTTCGCTGGATGGATTCAACGGCACACTCACTGACCGGCTCGATTTCGGCAAACAGGGGAAGGCACATGTCACTCTTTCGTTGATATGTCTCATATTCTTCGCCTTACCGAAGATCTGGGCTAAGCGGACAAATATGCTTTTCGCAGGAATCAACCTTAGCCTGGCGATCAAAAACCTGATCATCTTCTCCATGTGCCGTAACGCGGAGTGCCCGGAAGTGCAGCCTGCGCTGTACTTGCTGCTGTGTCTTTCAATTGTGATGTTTGTCATGACGCTCCTTCCAAAGATCGAATTGAAGGGGCCGAAAAACTTCTCCAAGTGAGCGCACTGGTTTACTTTTACGACCTAAACCATCCCGTTTGAAACCGATTCTTACACAGCAACAGGTAGCCATTACGCTTAAAAGGCTGGCGCGGCATATCTATGAGAATCATATCGGGATGGAGAACGTAGCGTTGATCGGGTTGCAACCCCGTGGCATCTTCCTCAGCGACCGGATCGTGGAGGAATTGAAAGCCTTATGCGATAACGAATTTCATTACGGTAAGCTTGACATCACTTTTTACCGGGATGACATCCGCAAAGAATTCCACGTAGCCAATAAGACAGATATTTCATTTAGCCTGGAGAACAAGCAAGTAGTGTTGATAGATGATGTTCTGTTCACCGGACGTACGATCCGTGCAGCGCTGGATGCCCTGCTGGCTTTCGGGAGGCCTTCAAAAGTGGAACTTTGCGTGCTGATCGATCGCCGCTTCAGCCGGGAGCTACCGATTCAGCCCGATTATTGCGGCAGGGCAATAGACACTTTCGCCTCGCAAAAGGTTAAGGTTTTGTGGCAGGATAAAGATGAAAAGAATGAAGTGGTACTGATATAGCATATAACGGCGGCCGAACAAACACTGGCTACCGAGGTAAACATGAACTTGACATTTTACAAATACCAGGGCACCGGGAATGATTTTATCATATTTGATAATCGTAACGGCGAGATCAATCTCACTGAGAAACAGGTACGCTATCTCTGCGACCGTCGTTTCGGCATTGGCGCTGACGGTTTGATGTTGCTGAACGCGAAACCGGGCTATGATTTCGAGATGCTTTACTACAATTCGGACGGTCGCGTAGGAAGCATGTGTGGTAACGGTGGCCGGTGCCTGGTAAAGTTCGCCTGGGACATGGGTATTCAAAAAATGGATTACCGCTTCCTGGCGTACGATGGCGACCACGAAGCCGACATTGACGAGGAAGGCTGGGTGAACCTGCGGATGCAGGACGTAAACAAGGTAATACACAATCGTGGCGACGCGATATTGAATACGGGCTCACCACATTATATCAAACCGGTGAACGAGGTAAAAGATCTCGACATATTTCGTGAAGGGCGCAATATCCGTTTCAGTCGGGCCTATGAAAAAGAAGGTATCAACGTCAACTTTGTAGAGCAGAAAGACGACTATATCATTGTTCGCACCTACGAACGTGGCGTAGAGAACGAGACCTACAGCTGTGGTACCGGTGTAACAGCAGCCGCGTTGGTTTTCGCGCATAATGATCGTGGTTTTAACCGGGTGGATGTAGAGACGCCGGGCGGAAAACTAGCCGTTGAATTCGATAAGCTGGATGACGATCATTTCGAGAATATCTGGCTCTGTGGCCCCGCAACCTTTGTCTTCAAAGGAGAAGTCAACGTCTGATCACCCCGTATTCCCATTGCTGCATCAAGCGGGCAGCCGGAAGGCCGGCAGCCGTTCAGCGATATTCCTTTACTTTCGCTTGTACCAGGCAACCATCACATTCGGTATGGCGGCCAGCTATGGAGTTTCCCTAATCACTTTTCAATAACCCAATGATCCAGTATTTCAAGAATATCAATAACCAAACGGTAGAAGTAGAGCGAGCGGAACAAGGCGCGTGGGTGAACCTGGTGCCGCCATTCCGGGAAGAAGAGTTCATCGACCTGGGAGAGAAACTGGAAATCCCGATCGAGTTCCTACGCGATTCACTTGATATAGACGAACGTCCCCGCTACGAAATGGAGGATAACGTCCGTTTCGTGGTGATCAAAACGCCAACTGAGAACAATTCATTCAATGATAGCGATGCCTACTACATCACGATCCCCATCTGCATTATCTTAACGCACAACCAGATCGTGACGGTGAATTCTTTTGACAACCCCGCCATCAAAAAATTCCTGAACAGTTTTGAGCGAAGGCACCCGGATAAGCGGAATATGATGGTGTTGAAGATATTCGAAAAGATCGTCACCAATTTCATGGAGTACCTGAAAGAGATCAACCACAAGAGAAATCTCTATGAACAGAAACTATACGACAGCAGCCGGAACGAGGAGTTGCTTCGCCTGATGCGCATACAGAAGAGCCTGGTGTATTTCGTGACCGCGCTACGGAGCAACGAAATGCTGATGATGAAGCTGGAGCGCACCAATTTCCTTGGGCTTAATGACGAGGAGCGGGAATTCCTGAACGACCTGATCGTTGACACCTCGCAGGCCCTTGAAATGGCGAATATCTATACCAATATCCTCAGCAGTACCATGGACGCGTTCGCGAGCATTATTGCAAACAACCAAAGCCAGGTGCTGAAACGGCTTGCGGTGATCACCATCGTACTCACTTTCCCCGTGTTAATCGCCAGCTTATTCGGAATGAATGTACCGAGTGGCTTCGAGGATTCGCGATACGCGTTTTATATCGTTGCATTCCTGTCGTTCCTGATCTCCGTGACGATCGGCTGGTTCTTCCTAAGGAAAAAGATATTCAGGTAATGCCCCGTTTCAATATCCGGATATATGGTGTATTGATGGATGAATCCAGGCGGGTGCTGGTGAGCGATGAATACATCAGGGGGAGTTTTTTTACTAAGTTCCCCGGTGGTGGTCTTGAATTCGGCGAGGGCACGAGAGACTGTTTACAAAGGGAATTCAAAGAAGAGACCGGTCTCGATGTTACCATCGGGGAGCATATTTACACTACCGACTTTTTCCAACGATCCGCTTTCAACAATAACGACCAGATTTTATCGATCTACTATTATGTTCATGGAGACGCGCGTGCGCTCCAAACAAAGACCACCCGTTTTGATTTTGTGCCACACCAGGTGAGCGATCCAGAAGGTGAAGCCGAGGTGTTCCGGTGGGTCGAATGGGACAGCCTCGATGAATCGATGATGGACCTCCCTATCGATAAGCTCGTGGTCAGGATGATCAAGGTGAAAACATGATCACCCGGCGGTAGGGATATCGCCCACCGGGCCGTCCTTTTCCATTAAAGCGGAGCGTTTCATATCCGCGGCGAGTGGAGCGCCCAGGTATTTTTCAACGATATTATGTATGAGGTAGATCACGGGCGTTAGCAACACCGCCACGACTGCTTTATAAATATAGTTCAGCGTTCCAACAGCCAGGAAAAGCTGGAAAGACCAGACAAAATCGCCTTCCTTCACACCTACCCTTGTCCCGATATAAAATGCTACAAACAGCACGACGTAACTGTCGATGAACTGGGATACCAGCGTTGAGCCCGTTGCACGAAGCCAAACGCGTCTCTCGCCGGTCGCTTTTTTGATCCGGTAAAATGTATAGGCGTCAACCACCTGGCCAATAAGGAAAGCGATGAGTGAGCCGATGATGATCCACCCCCCCTGGCCCAGCACGCTGTCATATGCCAGCTCCATATCGGGGACACCACTGCCCGCCTTACTGATGATAAAAAAATCAGCGGGGTGAAGTCCCATTGCCCCATAGAACATGACGAACGCATATGCAATGAGCCCGGCTGCGAGATAAGACAGTAGTTTAACGCCTTTACGTCCATAATATTCATTGATCACATCCGTCATGATGAATACCACCGGCCAAAGTAATACACCAGCTGTGAGGTTCAGGCTGAGTTGTTCGCCAAAAAAATTCACTTGCAGGGGTTCCAGTCCGAAGGTTTTCTCGAAGGAGAATATTTTCACGCCGATCACTTCAGCGATGAGGGCGTTGGTGATAAAAAAGCCACCAAGAATGATGAAGAGGCGGGCCGACCGGTCTTTGACAAGGTTATGGATCATACTAATCGTTTGAGAGGAAGTAATAGAACTGGAAGGCCGTGATGAGCATATTCAAAATGGTGAGTACGACCGGGACATAAGAACGCTTGCC
>JAJTCI010000209.1 GCA_021323155.1 Chitinophagaceae bacterium
TTCTACATTGACGAACTGTACCTGTTCATTACAAAAAAGGTGGTCTTTAATTTAATCGGGCGCCCGGCGGCCTGGATCGATAAACATGTTGTGGATGGCTCCATGAACTTACTCGCTTACGGGACGGGTGGTTTCTCGGAATTCATCAAAGGCATTCAATCGGGAAGGGTGCAGAGTTATGCTTTGTACTTCTTCGGCGGGGCGATCGGGCTGGCCGCTCTATTCATTTACCTGTGGAAATAACTTTATATGAACTTATCATTGCTCATCATATTGCCACTTGTTACCGCCGCGGTGTTATTGTGCTGCAAAGGCCTTAAACAGGTACGCTCAGTGGCGCTCATCGGCTCGGTATTGCAACTTGGATTATCTGTCGTACTGCTTGCCGCATACTGGAATGAAAGAGCTTCAGGCAATACGGCCCAGATGTTATTCGAGGAAAGCTATGCCTGGTTCCGGCCACTCAATATCAATTACCACGTGGGCGTCGATGGCATCTCGATCGCGATGATACTGCTCACTGCGTTTGTTGTGGTTGCGGGCGTGCTGGTTTCGTGGACGATGGAAAAGCTCAGCAAGGAGTTTTTCTTCCTGCTTATATTCCTCAGCGTGGGAGCGTACGGGTTTTTTATATCGCTTGACCTGTTCACCTTATTTTTCTTCCTGGAAGTGGCGGTGATACCCAAGTTCCTTTTGATCGGCATCTGGGGCAGCGGTAAAAAAGAATACAGCGCGATGAAGCTCGCGTTGATGCTCATGGCCGGCTCGGCATTGGTATTCGTAGGGCTTGCAGGACTTTATTTTAATACGGGTACGTTCGATATCATGGCGATGAGTGAAATGAATATCGCCACCGACGTTCAAAAGCTCTTCTTCCCGTTCGCGTTCATCGGGTTCGGTGTGTTCACGGCACTATTCCCTTTTCATACCTGGGTACCAGACGGGCACTCCTCTGCTCCTACCGCGGCCTCGATGTTCCTCGCGGGTATTTCAATGAAGCTTGGCGGTTACGGATGCCTTCGCGTAGCCACCTTCCTGATGCCGGACGCCGCCCATGCCTATTCATGGATCATAATCTTACTGGCTACGATCGCCATCATATATGGCGCGTTCGCGACGATGATGCAGAAAGACCTTAAGTACATCAACGCCTATTCATCGGTTAGCCACTGCGGGTTCGTGTTGCTGGGTATCGGGATGCTTACCGAAACGGCGATCAACGGCGCCGTACTTCAAATGGTATCACACGGTTTAATGACCGCTCTTTTCTTCGCCGCGATCGGAATGATCTACAGCAGGACACATACCCGCGATGTGGAGAAACTTGGCGGGCTGCTGAAAGTAACCCCTTTTATATCTACTGTATTTGTGATCGCTGGTTTCGCATCCCTTGGATTGCCAGGGCTAAGCGGTTTCGTGGCAGAAATGACCATATTTATGGGGGCGTGGCAGAACCCCGACAATATGTACCGGCTTGCCACCATACTTGCCTGCGCATCTATCGTAGTGACAGCGGTCTACATCCTGAGAGCAGCGGGCAAAACTGTTATGGGTCCCACTAACGATAATTATTCAAAGCTGACGGATGCCAGGTGGAATGAGAAACTCGCAGCGGGGTTATTGATCGCCGGTATATTATTGATCGGCCTGGCGCCATTCCTGATCAACCAGCTGATCAGTCCCGGAACACAAAATATCATGACCCGGCTAGCCGAGGCAATCGTACGATAAAACAAAGACTATGTGGACAGAGTTCCTGGTATTAATGAAGCATGAGTTCGCTATTATAGCGATCATCTTCGCCATCATGCTACTGAAGCTTGGAAAAGAACGAAGCAACGAGACCATGATCAACGTGGTGAACGTTTTATTACTGTTGAATTTTGTGGCCGGCTTGTTTTTCAACCGGGAAGGCATGCTGTTCAATGAAATGTTCCGCAACAACGAGTTGTTCGTCCTGGAAAAGAATATACTGAACCTGGGAACGCTCATTATATCGATGCAATCGTATACCTGGTTAAAGACACATAAACATGTGCCGGAGTTTTATATGCTACTGCTTTCGACGCTGCTTGGTATGTTCTTTATGATCTCGGGTGGGAACCTGCTCATGTTCTATCTCGGACTGGAGTTGTCTACGATACCGCTGGCGGCGGTCGCGAATTTCGACCTGACCAAACGGCAATCGTCGGAAGCCGCGGTGAAACTCATATTGTCATCGGCATTCTCTTCAGGTTTATTGTTGTTCGGCATTTCGATGCTGTATGGCACCACCGGCACGCTGATCTTCTCTGAGTTGCCGGCCGCGCTCAATGGAAGTAACCTCCAGGTATTCGCATTCGTCCTTTTGCTGGCGGGGTTCGCATTCAAGATATCCGTTGTACCATTTCATTTATGGACGGCCGACGTGTACGAGGGCGCACCCGTGGCGGTCACTTCGTTCCTCTCGGTCATTTCAAAAGGCGCCGTATTATTTGTGTTCGTGTCTGTTCTCTACACGGTGTTCAAACCAATGGCGGAAGCCTGGTATAATATGCTCTTTATCCTTTCCATACTAACTATACTCATTGGGAACCTGTTTGCGTTGAGGCAGGAGAACTTCAAGCGATTCCTGGCGTTTTCGTCTATCGCGCAGGTAGGGTTTATATTGATCGGCATCACCGGTAGTTCCCAGGTAGGGTCGACGTCGGTGGTGTACTTTGTGCTGATATATATCTTCAGTAACCTGGCTGCATTCGGCGTGGTCAGCCTGGTGAGTGCTTTGACGGGCAAGGAAAGCATCGGTGATTATAAAGGATTTTACCAGACCAACCCGGCGCTTACCTGGATCCTTACCATCGCGCTGTTTTCACTGGCAGGCGTACCTCCTACCGCCGGGTTTTTCGGAAAATTCTTTTTGCTGATGGCGGGCGCGGGCAAAGGCAACTGGACGCTCATCGTGATCGCGGCATTGAACATGGTGATCTCTTTTTATTATTACCTGAGGATCGTAAAGGCGATGTTCATGGATAAGAACGAGCAACCGATCGAAAAACTTTCGATGCCCCTGATGCCGAGGCTGGCGCTGTATGCATGTATTTTAGGAGTGATCGCCGTTGGACTGGTAAGTTATGTGTATGACCACATCCATGCGCTGAGTATTAAGTTTTAAAAAGTTCTGATGGCAATAAATAAGAACCATGAATTCGAAGAGCTGGATGGCGTAAAATGCGCCATCGTAGAAAAAAACGCTTCACAGGAAAGAGCCGATTTCTTAAAGGAACTGCTCACGCTGAATAATTACACAGTTATTGTAACCGGAACGCCGCCGCCCAAAGCTGCACCAGCGCCAAGGCCACCCGCGCCGGTGGAGGGCGACCCGGTTGTGGTAGCAGCAGCCCAGCCGCTACCACCACCTCCTCCTCCACCTCCATCCACTTTTACGGTTGGCGTGACAGACGTTCGCTTTAACGCGACCAACGCCATCTTCGGGAGAATGCTGAAAGATAAGGATGGCAATATCGTTACCCTTAACTATTGGCAGCAGAAGGAGGAGGTGTCGAATGACGAGGTGCCTTATTATGAAAGGGGGAAATAAGACAGGTTGCAGGTTACACCCGCCCCACTACGTGGTTCGGGCAGGGGTTGCAGGATACGGGAAATAACTAAAAAGCCCCTTACGAAGGGACTTTTTCTATCTGGAAATATTTTATTTACTGCCCGAACATCTCAGCCACAAACGCAACCGGGATAAACATGGATACATTTACAACGGATTGCCTTGCTTTCACGAAGTCAGTGCGCACCTTCGTGAGACCGTGTCCATATGTAGCTTCGAAACCGAAATCTATCTGGCGCGTATTCTTGTCCCCGAAATTATAACCAAGGCCCACCAGTCCGCTCCAGGTATTCTTGCTGTAGATGCCATCCTTTACATACGATTCACCGTTGTCATTGATCACCTTGCCCCCGACGAAGATGCCATACTGGGGCCCGGCCGTCAGGTACAAATGGCCGAAATACTTGCGATACAATAAGGGTATATTAAAATAGGTGATCCTTACTTTACTGGTCACACCTGCTTCCTCCACCTGGAATCCCTGGCTGGAAAAAAGTCCTTCGAGCGCCAGGGCACTCGATTTCCTGGTTGATTTTCCCAGCTGGATATAAAATCCCATTCCACCGCTGAAGCCGGTGAATGATTTGGTCGGCTCATCATCATCCCAGTTAACAAAATTAGCCAGGTTAACTCCCCCTTTAAAGTATACACCAAAGCCATCTATCTTTTCAAGGTCCTGGGCAGACCCGGCCATCGAAAACGATAAAAACAATACAAGCAGCCAATTCTTTCTCATGTTGGTTTTTTGCCGCAAAATAAGTTAAAGCGGCCGTATGGAAAAGCATTGAACACACGTTACAATTTGATTGAATATGATGCTCTGACCTACTGGCAGCTGTACACTCCCCCAGGTAGTCGAAAAAAAAAGCTCCTAGTGCTTCACCAATCGCGTCACCCGGCTGAAGCCTTCACCAGTAATCCGTGCAACAATAAGCCCGTACGGAAGCCTGCTTACATCGATCGAA
>JAJTCI010000210.1 GCA_021323155.1 Chitinophagaceae bacterium
AGAGTGGCCTGGCTCAGCGCCGAGCCGTTAAGCGTTACAACGGTGGTGGGATCACTTACGATGATACGGAAAATATCATACTGGCGGTCGGCGAACGGTGCGGTCACATAGTTCTTGCCCCAGGCGGATTTAGGCATAAGTTGCAGGAACAGGTTATCACCGCCCGAAGCATTGGGGCATTCCAGCGAGGTCCATGAACTACCGCAGAATACAGCGATGGGCTTACATGATGAGGTGGAAGACGACAACGTCCGGATCTTTGTGCCCGTGATATCCGCGTTCCAGGCAGAACGGTATTGGTATACGTCACCCTTGTTGAGGACAATGGTATAGGTCGTGTTTGCCGGGCGCACAAAACCTACATCCGTCACCGAAGGAGTGATCTCTACAGTGGTATTATCCTCTACACCCACGACGGTAAATTGGCTGCCGGCGGAAAGCCCAGTGGGATTGCCCGCGCCTGAATTCACGGAGCTTTTATAGGAAGCGGCGATGTATTCCCTGCCCAGCGTATTGGTCGGCAGCACCAGCGTGGAACCGGACCTTGCCTGGTTCAGGATATGCGCGTACACCACTACCGGCTGTAAAGCGGTGATATGTATCCCGCGCCCTGGATTGATCCCTTCATTCTGGGCGTTATGGACAGTATAGGTATTAGGAGATATCTGGACCACCGTCGCCTGGTTGGCCGTTACTGTGAACGGCAGTGTAGCGCCGCCGGGCAGGTAAACGACGCCGCTTGTGTTAACCGTTGCGGAAATATAAAGTGCCAGCCGGGAACTCGTGCCGTCCACGTGGGCGGGGTAGGCCAGCCAGAAATCTTTGCCTTTATTGGAGAAGTCCTGGGACCAGAGATTGGTGGAATAGAAAACAAGCAGAAGGAGCGATACAAGTAGTCTTAGTTTCATAGCCGGGCTATAGTTCTGTTGGGAAGACCGCAAATTACCTAAATGGTTTAAGACAGTCAGTGATTTGTGTGGCGAACGGATTAAGAGGCAATTAAAGATTGCAATGCTGCCCGGGCCTCTGCGAATCTCCGGTGACAATTCAATAGGATACTCCTGAACATCCGCCGCACCAATCACATAAAATACGCATCTGTTTCTGTTGACGGGCTGCAATAACAGGTAATGTCTGTATCTTGCTATAGGTCAGTGAATTCGATATCGTTATGTTCGCCTGTGCCAGTATACGCAAATGGACCGGGAGTTGAACGATATTAGCCAAAATTTAATTCCAATAATAGTTGATGTAAATTTTGTAAACTGATGAATTATAAGTATATATGATTAATTAGCATGACTAGCATATTTGTCAGACTTAAAGAGACTGGTCTGACACGTAAATACTAATTTCATTAGTAACCATTGGTGCATGCCAAACCGGGCTACCTGCCCCACCCCACACATTTTCATTCCCGTTAACCAATCCTCTACTATTTTGCACCAAACTTTACACATGCGGCTCATCGCCTATTTTCTTGTCATCATACTGGTCGCCGGCTGCGCCCGCCCACAGGGTTTTGACTACCGCGACCTGAAGAACTTCAAGATCGAAAAGCTGGGCTTTAATAAGTCCTCAATAAGCATGGACCTGGTGTACTACAACCCCAACAACTTCGGGGTACAGCTGCGCAAGGTGGATTGTGACGTCTACATCGACGACCAGTTTTTAGGCAAATACCTGCTGGATACCGTGATGACCATTCCTAAGAAAGCGGAGTTCACCCTGCCGTCCAAAATGGACGTGGAGATGAAGAACATACTCAAGAACACGATCTCGGTGCTCTTTTCAAAAGAGGTAACGGTGAAGGTCAAGGGCACTACCCGGGTGGGAAAGGGTAACTTCTTTATCAACGTGCCGGTCAGCTACGAGGGAAAGCACGAGTTCGAACTCTTCTAAAAAAAAGACCCCGCCATTCAGCGGGATCGGTAATTAATTCTGTGGTTCCATGTGACAGGGCTTCTTGGGTTGTGGCCCTCCCCCGTCTTCCTTGCGTTTGCATTTTGGCGGCAAGGTCTTGTACGATTCTTCCGTTGCTTTCATGTCGTCTGCGTCAAAGCCGGCGTTCACGATGGCGGTCTTGATCGTGTTGGGGTTGGTCCGGTCAGGGTAATACTGAACCCGCACCTCTCCTTTGATCAGGTTGAATTTCCACTGGATCATGCCGCTTTCCATCATAGTACCATTGGCTCTTTTCAGGTATTCGTCCAGTAATGTTTTGCACTCCCAGCATTTTAGGTTCGCCGAGGTGATGGTCACCCATTGTGCTTTCGGGGCTTGCGCCGCCGCATTGAACATCAGCCCGCACATGAGCACCGCCGATAAAAGGAATTTCTTCATTGTATTGAATTTAATTATTGCTTGCCTGCCCAATTAGCAGGATCTTTCTGCCATTGCATTAATACTGACTCCATTTCAGCCGAAACGCTGCCTTTCTGCAACGCCAGCCCGATCATTTGGGAATAGTTTGTGAGCGACCGCAGCTTCACACCTGCTTTCTCGAAGGCCTCCGCCGCCACGTCGAACCCGTAGTTAAATATAGAAACCATCCCGATTACTTCCACACCTGCTTCATTCAATGCGGCCACCACCTGCAGGCTGCTCTTCCCGGTGGAAACCAGGTCCTCCACTACCACCGCCTTCATGCCCTTCTCATAGAACCCTTCGATCTGGTTACCGAGACCGTGTTCTTTAGGCTTGGGGCGCACATAAATAAATGGCAGCTTCAGCTGGTCAGCCGCCATCACCCCCCAGGCGATTCCCGCAGTCGCAACGCCCGCTACGAGTTCCGCGTCGGGAAACTCCTCAAACACCAGGTTGCACAGCTCGCTTTTTACAAAATCACGTACATAAGGAAACGAAAGGATCCGCCGGTTGTCGCAATAGATCGGGCTTTTCCAACCGCTCGCCCAGGTATAAGGTTGCTGCGGGCTCAACTTTACCGCTTCTATCTGCAGCAGTTTTTCGGCAACGGCCTGTTCATTACCCATGTGACGAAGATAAGTCCGGCCGTTCAAGGATGCAGGGTTGGTCACGTATTTGAAGCTATTTTTAGAAAAAATTAGCTGAATGGAAAAAGTCATCATGGCTGCCGGGGGACTTGTAAAGAATGAAAAAGGCGAGGTATTGCTGATATTCCGCAAAAAGCACTGGGACCTGCCGAAAGGAAAACTGGATGACGACGAAGCCATCGAGGCATGCGCGATCCGGGAGGTGGAAGAAGAGACCGGCCTCAAAAACCTCGTGCTTGGCGAATTCATCGATATCACGCTCCACCAATACGAAGAGAAAGGTGAACTTATTACGAAGAAGACCGCCTGGTACCTGATGAAAGGTTCTTCGCTTGATAGACTGGTGCCGCAAACGGATGAGGATATCGAGGAAGCACGTTGGGTAAAGAGCGCCGATCTTCCCCAATATCTCGGAAACACATATCCTAATATCATCCACATTATCAACAGCGTATGTAAGGCTTCCTAGGTACAGTTTTTGGGGCTTGGCAACCATGCCCAAGACGATCATTGTTGCCAACCGGTTACCGGTAAAAATCTCTGTTGATGGAACTCGTTACTCCATTCGTTCCAGCGAAGGAGGCCTAGCTACCGGCCTTGGCTCCATCTATAAGCAAGGAGACAACGTTTGGGTGGGCTGGCCCGGTGATACGATCGATGAGAACCTCCGGGAGAAGATAAAAACAGATCTTTTTAAAGACAATTTGTACGCTGTTTTCCTCAGCCAGGAAGAAGTGAATAATTTCTACGAAGGATTTTGCAATGAAACGTTGTGGCCGGTGTTCCATTACATGTCTACGTACGCGAAATTTGACCAGGCATGCTGGCAGAGCTATACCTCGGTGAACAGGAAATTTGCCGCCGCTGTGCTCGAAAATTATGAATCGGGCGACACCATCTGGATCCACGATTACCAGTTACTATTGCTTCCCGCTTTGATACGGGAGGCACGTCCGGACGCCAACATCGGTTTTTTTCAACACATTCCTTTCCCATCATACGAAATATTCCGCCTCATCCCGTGGAGAAAAGAATTGCTCGCCGGCATGATCGGCGCCGATCTCATCGGCTTTCATACCTACGACGATGTGCGACACTTCGTGAGCACGGTAACACACATCGCGGGCTATCGCAACTCATCCAATCTCATCACAGCGGAAGACCGCACGATCGTAGTGGAATCGTTTCCCATGGGGATCGACCATGGAAAATTCCAGAATGCCATCGGCGATCCGCGTGTTAAACAGCACGTGGAAAGTCTTCAAAAGGTCTACGCGTCCTCCAAACTGGTCTTGTCTATAGACCGCCTGGATTACAGCAAGGGAATACTCCAGCGTTTGCAGGCATTCCAGTGTTTCCTGGAACAACACCCTGAGTATTTGGAAAAAGTAAGCCTTTATATGATCGTGGTGCCTTCACGCGACAACGTGCCAAAATACAAACAGCTGAGAGACCGGATCGACCAGTTGGTGGGACACATCAATTCCCGTCACCGGACAATGAGTTGGTCGCCGATCCAGTATTTCTACAAATCTTGTTACCCCCATGCGCGATGGTATGAACCTCGTTTGCAAAGAATACGTCGCTTCGCGCGTGAAAGACAATGGCGTACTCGTGCTCAGTGAAATGGCCGGCGCGGCCAAGGAACTCGTCGACGCGATCATCGTCAACCCGAACAACCTGGAAGACGTAGGCGATGCCCTCTGGGAAGCCCTGAACATGCCACTGCACGAGCAGGAAAGACGGATGAAGCAACTCAGGTACATCGTTGAGAAATTCAATATCCATCAATGGGTGCGCATCTTTATGGAACGGTTGAACGAAGTGAAAGACCTCCAGCGTTCGATGCAGGCGAAACTGGTGGGATACAACACCGCGCTGAGCATCACCCAGCAATACCGGCAGGCCAATAAACGCATACTCTTCCTGGATTACGACGGGACTCTGGTGGGCTTCCACGTGAATATCAATATGGCCTCGCCGGATGATGACCTGTATGCCATCCTGCGTGACCTTACTTCAGACCCGAAGAACAAAGTGGTACTGATCAGCGGGCGCAATTATAAAACACTGGAAGAATGGTTCGGCCACCTCGATATCGACCTCATCGCCGAACACGGTGCCTGGCTGAAAAAACAAAGACAGCCCTGGAAACCCAGCACCAACCTATCCGACCACTGGAAAAAAGACATTCTACCGGTACTGAACCTGTATACTGACCGGACGCCCGGTACATTCATCGAAGAAAAGAGTTACTCACTGGTATGGCACTACCGCAAAGCCGACCAGGGCCTTGGCGAACTCAGGGCCAATGAACTCACCAACAACCTCAAATACCTGGTAGTTGACATGGGACTCCAGTTACTGCAGGGAAATAAGGTGATCGAGATAAAAAGCGCCGAGATCAATAAGGGTAAGGCTGTCTCTGCCTGGATGCAGGAAGAATCACCCGATTTCGCCATCGCGATTGGTGACGACTATACGGACGAAGACATCTTTAAAGCGCTTCCGGAAGACGTAGTGACCATCAAAGTGGGCGGCCACGTATCCGCCGCACGTTTTTATGTGAACCGATACCACGACGTCAGGAAACTGCTCACCGGGCTCATCAGATCCGGAGCTTCCGCCGATGAATCATCGAACCACAGCCTGCAATATTCCAGCGGTAGCAATAAATGATTAATTGATTGCACCTACTTTTGCGGCATGCAAAAAGTAGGAATACTGGGTGGCGGCCAGCTGGGAAGGATGTTATTACAATCTGCAGCCAACTACGTCGTGGAGACCTGGGTACTGGAGAATGATGAGGAATGCCCGGCAGCGCACCTTTGCCATCATTTTATAAAAGGGGATATCCGCGACTTTGATACTGTATACAATTTTGGAAAGGACCTGGACGCGCTAACCATCGAGATCGAATCGGTGAACGTGGAAGCGTTGGAGAAACTGGAGTCAGAAGGAAAAAGAATATATCCCCGTCCCGCTGCCATACGTACCATTAAGAATAAAGTATTGCAGAAAGATTTCTACCGGCAGCACGAGATACCCACGCCGGCTTACGTTATTACACAAACACGGTCCGAACTGGATGAACATACCGGCATGCTCCCCGCCGTTCACAAGATCGGGGAAGGTGGATACGATGGTAAAGGGGTGCAGGTGCTGAAGAGTTCGGCGGATTTCCCGACTGGTTTCGATTCCGCTTCCGTACTGGAAAAGATGGTCGACATCCGTATGGAGATAGCCGTCATCGTCGCGGTGAACGACGCCGGTGAAACCACCCTCTTCCCTCCCACCGAGATGCTGTTCGATCCAATACTGAATCTCCTGGACTACCAGGTATGCCCGGCAAACATCTCTCAAAAGGTCTTGTGGAAAGCAGAAGCCATCGCTTCGAAGGTGGCGCGCGACCTGCAGAGCCCAGGTTTATTCGCGATTGAATTGTTCGTAGATAAAGACGATGAAGTGCTCGTGAACGAAACCGCTCCCCGCGTACACAACAGCGGCCACCATACGATCGAGGCGCATTACAGCAGCCAGTACGATATGCTCTGGCGCATCATCCTGGGCTTGCCATTGGGTAATACCGCTGCCATACTACCGTCAGCCATCGTCAATATCCTTGGCGCGGAAGGTCATTGCGGACCAGCAACATATGAAGGGTTTGACGAAGTATTGAAGATCGACAACGCCTTTGTTCATCTTTACGGGAAGAAACTAACCAAACCCGGCCGGAAGATGGGGCATGTTACTATCCTCAGTAAAGACAGGACCGACCTGATGCACAAAGCCAATAAGATCAAACATACACTCAAAGTGGTGAGCCGTTAGTACATTTACCTCAAATAACCGCATGCAACCGATCGTTGGAATTATCATGGGTAGTGACAGTGACCTCCAGGTCATGCAGGCTGCGGCAGATATCCTCAAAGAATTCGGGATCGATTTCGAACTTACCGTTGTGTCTGCGCATCGCACACCCGAACGCATGTTTAGCTATGCGACCTCGGCCCGGGAACGCGGGCTGAAGGTCATAATCGCGGGCGCAGGTGGCGCCGCCCATCTACCGGGCATGGTGGCATCACTTACATCGCTGCCTGTTATTGGCGTTCCCATCAAGTCATCTAACTCCATCGATGGGTGGGATTCGGTATTGTCTATCCTGCAGATGCCAAACGGCGTTCCGGTTGCAACGGTTGCATTGGATTCGGCGAAGAATGCGGGCATCCTGGCGGCCGAGATCATGGCACGTTTGACCAGGCGGTCGGTACTAAGATCATAGCCTATAAAGAACAGTTGAAAACAGAGGTGCAGTCAAAGGTCAACTCACTTCGCCAAAAGGGTTGGGAGAATACATTCGACTAAATAGTGATCACCGTGAACTGCTGTTCCAGCGACAGCGAATCTTTCCTTATGATATCAAGAAACGCGGGCCCGTACCGCGCATAAAATCCTGCAAGGTTTTCTACCCGCTCCTGTAAGTTACCGCCGGGGAAACTGCTTGCCTTTAGTTTTTGAATACGTGATTGCTCCCCATCGAACTTCCGCTTCTCCGCGCGGATCAGTTTTTTCTCCAGCGTCTCCAGTTTCTTAAGAGCTTGC
>JAJTCI010000211.1 GCA_021323155.1 Chitinophagaceae bacterium
ATTATTCTTTGATACCGATAATAGGGATGCTTTTCTCGTGGACCAGCCTATTCAGTTGTACTACCTGGACAGTCATTATTTGTTTGAGACGCGACAGCTGTACGTCGGCCTGTCCGGCAAGTTCCTGGTAGGCATCCTTCACCTGCTGTGCCGGCGGGTTGTACCCGCTGCTCGCGAAATCATATAAGCCGGATATCTTATCATTCAACCGGATCGGGAAATTCAGAACGTCCTGCCCGCTTTTCGCCTTGGTCTGGTAAAGCGCTTCCTCGATAGCGGTGATTTGCTTGCCAATGCTATCACTTAATTGTTTTACGTCCTTGTCCTTCGTCCGGGTGTTGAGGTCATTCAGTTGACTTCGTAACGTCCGGATATCTTTAATGGCCTTTTGCACCTCGCTGAACTTGTCCCGCACCTGCAACAGGAATTTTACCTGGGCATCATAATCGGCCTGTGTCATCTTATAATTCGGATCGCCGAGGATAGAGAACGGAACATCAACGCTGTCTTTTCCCGACCGGAACCGCGCTTTGTAGTTGCCCGGCGGCACTTTCGGACCACCAACATTCCCGTTCCAGAGGATCATGCCTTCTATACGTTCCGCCGCGGGATAGTGCATATTCCAGGTGAATTGGTTCATGCCCCTTGCCACCTCTATCTTATCAGTGGTCTCCTTCGCATTGTTAGCAAAAGTCCGGATCGTTTTTCCATCAGTATCGAAAATGGTGATCGATACTTTGGACGAATCCGTTATTTCCTTCAGGTAATAATTAAACGTTACCCCATTGGGAGGATTGGCTCCTGCATTTCTCGGGCTGGCTACAAACGATCCATCCATCCGGTATGCCGGGGCCGGGGTGAATACATGGATGTTCTTCCCGGTAACAGTATTGTCTTTTTGCTGCAGCGAGCTGAGGTCGTCCAAAATCCAGAAGGATCTTCCTTGCGTGGCCACGATCAGGTCATTCTCCTTGATCGCAAGGTCAGTAATGGGAACTTCGGGGAGGTTGAGCTGGAATTTCGACCAGCTGCTACCATCATCATAACTGATATACATCCCATATTCAGTTCCGGCATATAACAATCCCTGCCGTTTCTTATCCGCGCGGATAGCGCGGGCGAAATGCAGTTTATTGATCCCTGAATTAATGAGCTTCCATGTTTTGCCGTAATCTTCTGTCTTATAGATGTAGGGTGTAAAATCATCCAGCTTGTAACGGGTGCCCACGAAATAAGCAGCGCCCTTTTTGACAGGATCCGCTTCAACGGCATTCCACATCATCCACTTCGGTGCGTCTTTGGGCGTCACGTTCTCCCAGTTCTTCCCTCCATCCCTGCTCACATGCACCAGGCCGTCGTCGCTCCCTGTCCACAAAAGATCCCTTTCAAGTGGCGATTCAGTTGCAGTAAAAATGGTACAGTAATATTCAACCGAGGTATTGTCTTTCGTTATTGGTCCGCCACTCGGGCCTTGCTTTGTTTTATCATTCGTGGTAAGGTCAGGGCTGATGGCCGTCCAGCTTTGTCCTTCGTTCTCGGAAACAAAAAGATGATTGCCGGCAGCATACAGGCGTTTCGGGTTATGCGGGGAGAAGAAAATAGGGAAGTTCCATTGGAAACGGTATTTGAGAACGTCCGCTCCCGCGCCCAGTGGATTATCAGGCCATACGCTGATGGCGCGGTTCTCACCCGTACGATGATCCATACGCGAAAGGTAACCGCCATAATTTCCACCGTAAACAATGTCGGGATTCAAAGGATCAGCTACCACATAGCCACTTTCAGCTCCTGCTGTTTCTTCCCAGTCCCGGTCAGAGATGCTGTTGCCGTACGTTCGGCTCCTGATGCGGATCGTCGAGTTATCCTGCTGCGCCCCAAGTATCCGGTAGGGGAATGAATTATCGGTGGAAACACGATAAAACTGCGCCGTTGGCTGGTTCATATACGTGCTCCAGTTCTCGCCGCCATCAAAACTAACCTGCGCGCCACCATCATCCGCGACGATCATCCTGTTTGGATCTTCGGGATCTATCCAGAGATCGTGATGGTCTCCATGCGGAGTGCGGACAGACTGGAAAGTCTTTGCACCATCGCGGCTACGCATAAAACCTACGTTTGGCGCATAAACAATGTTCTCATTCTTCGGATCGACAAAAACCTTGGTATAATACCACGCACGCTGGCGAATATTGTTATCGCTGCTGGTAAGTGTCCAGGTCTCACCGCCATCATTGCTCATGAACATTCCGCCAGCCGCATTTTCTATGATTGAATAAATTTTATCGGGGTTCGAAGCTGAAACCGCGACGCCCACAATTCCCCATGTCCCTTTTGGCAAACCTTTTTTTGAAGAGATGTTGGTCCAAGTCTCACCGCCGTCGATACTTTTCCAGAGTCCACTTCCTTCACCACCACTCTCAAGACTATGTGGTGTCCGGATAACCCGCCATGTACCCGCGTAAAAGACGTTCGTGTTGCCCGGCTCCATAACCAGGTCGGAAGCGCCGGTCTGATCGTTAACGTATAAAACCTTTCTCCATGTCTTACCGCCATCGATTGTCTTAAACACACCACGTTCCGTATTCGGTCCGAACAAATGACCCGTCGCTGCCACCCAAACAATATCAGGATTCTTCGGGTGTATCACGATCCGGATGATATGCCTCGCATCCTTCAAACCGAGGTTACGCCAGCTCCTGCCACCATCATCACTCCGCCACATTCCGTTAAGGCCTTCGCTCACGTTACCGCGCATGGTATTCTCGCCTTCGCCAACATATAAGATGCTCTCATCCGAAGGCGCGACGGCAACCGCACCTATCGTGCTGCCGAAATATTTATCGCTGATATTCTTCCAGTTGCTGCCACCGTCCGTGGTCTTCCATACGCCGCCACCGGTAGCCCCAAAATAGAATGTGTTCTTATTCCTGAAGCTGCCAGCCACCGCTGCGCTTCTGCCGCCGCGCCAGGGCCCGACAAGGCGATATTTCATCTTGGAATAAAACACCGAATCCGGGTCGGATTTGGAAGGCGGGGGCCCTGATTTTGTCTTTTGTGCATGAGCACCGATAGCAGAAATAAAGACCAGCGCGAACATAAGTCGTCTCATAGCAGTTGTATTTGAGGGCAGTTAAGATACAATGCTATAGTGAGAGAGAAAAATGGATTTCCTTACCAGGTAACCTGGATATTCAATGGCTTGCCGGAAAAACTGGTATCGAAATGAAAAGTGACCGCGTCTTCATTTACAGAATGCTTCACCACCCTGCCGTTCACACGAACCTGCTTTGGTGGCGCGGGTGCCAGGATGGCAAACTGCATGACCCGTTTTAAAGGTTTACCGGCATAAAGTCCACCATTCGATTGAACCGTTATCGCCAGGCTGTTACCATTCTTGCCCGGAGAGCTGAATGAAATCAATTCATACTTCCCGGTGGCGACACTGTTTTTAGATCTGCCATCATCCAGGAATAACTGGAAGAAGGAAGGCTTGCCAGACAGAGCATAGAGAATGGATAAGGTATCTCCATCATACCCATTCGTTGACGCCCCAATTTCACGCAGGTCAAATGGAACAAAGCAACCTTCACGAAGGAGCACAGGGAATTCCACTGGTCCCACGCTTTGCTCATACCATTTACCACCGTTCATAGGCTTCCGCTCGTCCAGGAGGTTGTACCATACTCCTTCAGGCAAATAGAACCTTCTGTTGCCCGCACCTTTTTCAAGTACGGGAGCTACGATAATATGTTCACCCCACATGAACTGGTCGGATATACTCGATGCAACTGTGTCGTTCGGATAATAATAATACAAAGGCGCCATTAATGGTTTGCCATCTTTTTGCTGCAGGTAAGCGAGCGAATAATTATAGGGAAGAAATCCATATCGCATTCGAATCACATCTTTCGCATATTTCCTCCACGGCGTATCGATCAACGCCGCCTCGCTGGGAAAGCTGAACGCATTAGGTTCAACATCATATAAGGCCGTTCCATGAGGACGAAAGATCGGAGTGAACGCGGCGAACTGCAGCCATCGAACGTACAATTCCGGATCCCCTTCACCCCCGGCAAATCCACCGGCATCGCTGTGCACATAAGGCACGCCGCTCATGGTCATGCCCAACAGGATGGGAAGCTGGGCCCGCAACCCGCTCCAGCTGCGGCTTACGTCACCTGTCCAGGGGAAGATGCCATAACGCTGGCTGCCGGCGAACCCGCTGCGGTTGAGACTGAACAATCTTTTATTGGGATATTCTTTCGCGTATTTCTGGTACAGCATCTTCGTCCAGTTGTGGCCATAGATATTGTGCACCTCGTCGGCAGCGAATAGTCTTTTGTGCCCCAGGTCTTTTAGGTTATGATAGAGATTGGATGGATGCTTTTCCGGCTCACCTAGATCTCCCCACCAGGCTTCCACTCCAAAGTCCATCTGCTTTTTATAGAAAGTCCAGAACCAGTCTTTTGAATCTTTCCGGAAGATGTCGATCAGGCCGCCTTTGCCGAAATAAAAATCTGTGAGGTAATAAG
>JAJTCI010000212.1 GCA_021323155.1 Chitinophagaceae bacterium
CCCCACCGGAGCCCTTCACTGAAAGTTGAAGCCCCCACTGGCATCACCATGAACTCCTGGAAATCTATCTTGTTATCCGCATGTGCGCCGCCATTCAGGATATTCATCATCGGTACAGGCAGTGTTTTGGCGTTCGTTCCCCCGATGTACCGGAACAACGGCAATGCAGCTTCTTCGGCTGCAGCTTTTGCAACGGCCATGCTCACCGCCAGCAATGCATTGGCGCCAAGCTTTCCCTTGTTCGCGGTACCGTCAAGCTCCAGCAAGAGGTCGTCTATTCCCGCCTGTTGCGCCACGTCCTGTCCGACCAGTGCTTCGGCGATCACTTCGTTTACATTCTTCACCGCTTTCAATACACCTTTCCCTACGTATTTTTTCTTATCGCCATCCCGCAGTTCCACTGCTTCGTGGATGCCCGTACTGGCCCCGCTGGGAACGGCTGCGCGGCCCATTGCGCCTTCGTCCGTTATTACATCCACTTCTACCGTTGGGTTACCGCGACTGTCGAGGATTTGTCTTGCATGAACTTCGATGATAACGCTCATAAGCTGATTTGATATTTGAAATTTATGATCTGATAATTCGGCCGGCTTCAAAGCGCACTGTTGCAATTGCGATCAGGCCGGTGTAGCGGTTTGGTATTTTTTATCCCTCGTCAACAATAGCCAGGTGAAAACTAATGCACTGATAAGGTATACAGCGTAATTGAGAAGTATGTATGTGTCCAATTCCGTCTGCCTTTCCAAAGCCTTCGCGGCGTTCGCGTGCCATACTTCATCCACTTCAAACTTATAGCTGAGCATATTGCCCAGTAAGATCCAGCTGTTGACCAGTACTGTCAGGATGATGATAATGACTATACGCGCCTTCTTGTGCATCAGTTTTTCGTCAGTTGCCTGAATACATCCTCGAGGCTGCTGCCTTCGGTTTGCAAAGAAACAATATTCAGGTTGTGCTGCAAAGACAATTCAAGCAGCTGCTTTCGCAGTTGCTCGGCATTTCGGGTGGTGATCTGCCAGGTGTGGGCGTTCAGTTTGTTTATAGTGCCGGTCGCGGGTAAACGCTGCAACCACTCGGCTTCCATTGGTTCCTTGAAAGAAACGACCACGGTATTAGAGGAAGCGCCCTTGTTGCGCAGGTTCGAGAGCTTATCGTCTGCCACAAGCTCGCCCTTGTTGATGATGATCACCCGGTCGCAGATGGCCTCTACTTCCTGCAGGATGTGTGAAGAAAAGAGCACGGTTTTGTCCTTGCCCTGTTGTCTGATGACATTACGTATTTCGATGATCTGGTTCGGGTCCAGGCCGCTCGTTGGCTCGTCGAGGATCAATACTTCGGGATCATGGATCAAAGCGGCGGCCAACCCCGCTCGCTGTTTATATCCTTTAGACAACTGCCCAAGTTTCTTTTTTTGTTCCACCTGCAGTCCGGTCAATTCGATCACGCTCCTGATTTTAGCATTGGGGTTTTCAATACCGTGCACTCCCGCAATAAATGCCAGGTATTCCTTTACGTACATCTCGTAATAAAGGGGGTTGGATTCAGGGAGGTAGCCGATCTTCCTTTTTACCGCGATAGGGTCGGCGCTCACATCAGTCCCTGCCACTTTCGCAATGCCGCCGTCAGACCTGAGGTAACCCGTGATGATCTTCATGGTGGTGCTTTTGCCTGCGCCATTTGGCCCCAGGAATCCCACGATCTCGCCTTTGTTCAGCGAAAAAGAAATATTGTTCACCGCTTTTTGTTCACCGTAGATCTTTGTTAGCTGCTGAACTTCTATGGACATTGAACGGGTTTTGGCCAAAGTTAAGAGAAAGCGGAAACCCCGGCTGTGAAACAGTATCAGTCTTCCTCCATATGATCGTATTCTTTTTGCCAGGCATACCAGCCAAATATGACCATGCCGATGGCCACGGGGGTAAAGATGAAAATGATGATGCCCCATTGCACCCATTCGTCGGTGGTTGCTTTTGGTGTCGATAGTTTTTGAGAAGCCTGCCAGACCAGGAAAGCAATGGCTCCCGGCCCGAGCAACATCCATACGATCCCCAAATATTTTTTCAGACTATTCATGCCCGGGTTTTTTGTTCGAAAGATAGATCGCGCCAATGATAAAACAGACCGCTGCAACGCCCATGGGATACAGCAGGCCGGCCAGGTAGTTGCCTGCCGGGTTCTCCGCTGTCTTGGTCAATTCAACGGAAAGTATGCCTATAAATGGCACCAGCCCTCCGAATACACCATTTCCGATATGATATGGCAGACTCATCGATGTGTAGCGGATGCGCGTCGGGAAAAGTTCAACCAGGAACGCTGCAATGGGGCCGTATACCATCGTTACAAACAGGACAAGTATAAATATGAGTCCAACGAATTTCCACTGGAAACTTTCGTCAAGTTTTAGAACGTTGGTGATCTTTGGCTGTCTCGGCGCTGGTACAACAGTGGAACGCATATTCTCCTCCACGTCCTTCTTCGATATCTCGTTGGTGTTGAGCAATACGCTGCCGTCTGTATAAATCGTTTCCCGCTTCAAGGTCAGGAGGGAGTCCCCGGCGATCCGTGGATTGGCGGATTTTGTGAACTGAATTTGTTTTTCGCTGGCGATCTCTTTCCGGTTTACATCGCTCATCTGGTACATCCCGTCGAAGATCGGGCGGTAACAGATCACCGCCAGTAACATGCCGGCCATCATGATCCACTTCCGTCCTATCTTATCGCTCAGCCAGCCGAAGAACACGAAGAAGGGGGTGGCCAGCAATAAACCGATCCCTATCCAGGTATTCGCCTGGGTGGCCTCGATGTTGCAGGTCCGCAGCATGAAAGTCTGCGCATAGAACTGGCCGGTGTACCAGACAACACCCTGTCCCATGGTGGCGCCAAATAACGCCAGCAGCACCATCTTAAGGTTCAGCTTGTGTCCAAAGCTTTCCTTTAAGGGGTTGACCGATGTTTTTCCTTCTTTCTTGAGTGAGGCGAACAGGGGGCTCTCCTTCATCTTCATGCGAATGACGATGGAGACGATCACCAGCAAAATGCTTAACAGGAAAGGAAGTCTCCATCCCCAGTCATTAAAGTCTTCCGGTGACAAAAGCTTCTGTGTAGCGATTATAACGATGAGTGAAACAAATAACCCGAGTGTAGCAGTGGTTTGTATCCAGCTGGTGTAAAAGCCCCGTTTGTGTTCCGGCGCGTGCTCTGCGACATACGTAGCGGCGCCACCATACTCGCCACCCAGTGCGAGTCCTTGTAATAATCTTAACACCAGCACCACCGCGGGAGCCCATTTAAAATCTTCGTATGCGGGGATACAACCAATCAGGAAAGTGGAGACGCCCATGATCACGAGCGTGAGCAGGAAGGTGTGTTTTCTCCCGATGATGTCGCCCAGTCTACCGAAGACCAGTGCGCCGAATGGCCTTACAATAAATCCCGCAGCGAAGGTCGCAAGTGTGGCCAGGAATGAGGCGGTAGGATTGCCGGGTGGAAAGAACTTGGCCGAAATGATCGTTGCCAGGCTGCCGAAGATGTAGAAGTCGTACCATTCGATCAAAGTGCCTACCGAAGACGCGCCAATTACCTTCCAAATGCCTTTTGGTTCATTTGCCATGCTGTGCAGTTCGTTTTTTATTTTAGTTTTATCGGCATTTAAAGATATAAGATTGTTGCCATAAATCCGGGTGTACACGTGTGCGACGCAACGAAGCTGAGTTGCGTGTTGCTGCCGGCCACAATAAAATTAATTCGATGAGTTACCCATACCAGATAAAAACGTATGACGAGTATAACGAAGCTTACCGGAAAAGCGTTGAACAGCCCGAGCAATTCTGGGATGACATCGCCAGTCATTTTTACTGGAGAAAGAAATGGGAGAAAGTGCTTGACTGGAATTTCAAAGAACCGCGTATCGAGTGGTTCAAAGGCGCGAAGCTCAACATCACTGAGAATTGTATAGACCGTCATTTGGCGAAAAAAGGCAATGAGCCTGCGATCATCTGGGAACCGAACGAGCCGGGCGAGCGTACGCGCGTTGTCACCTATAATCGCCTGCACAAGCGCGTTTGCCAGGTGGCGCAGATGCTCAGGAATAATGGGGTTAAAAAAGGTGACCGGGTATGCATCTATATGGGCATGGTCCCCGAGCTCGCGTATGCGGTATTGGGTTGCGCCCGGATCGGTGCAGTGCATTCTGTAGTGTTCGGGGGATTTTCAGCGCAGAGCATCGCGGACAGGTTGGATGACGCGCAGGCGGAATACGTGATCACGTGTGACGGTGCTTTCCGCGGCGCGAAAGATATTCCATTAAAGAGCGTGATCGACGATGCGTTGATCGGCAATAAGACCGTTAAGAAAGTGATCGTGTATACACGTACCCGGACACCGGTCTCCATGTTAAAAGGCCGCGACCTGTGGTGGGAGGATGAAATGGAACACGCGGAAGCGCAGGTGGAAAAAGATGGCGTGGTGACTTTCCCCGCCGAAGAAATGGATGCGGAAGACCC
>JAJTCI010000012.1 GCA_021323155.1 Chitinophagaceae bacterium
TTCTGGCTGGCTTTTGCTTCCTTGATTGGATAATAAGATCATGCAACGTCTTTCTGGTGTGCTATGATGAAATCGATCACGTCGTCAAGTGAATGATCGATGCGCGAGAATGCATCAGTGATATCACCCCGGTTCACTTGCGCCGCGAATGATGGCGTTTTAAGTTTTTTTTGGATACTCTTCACATCCATTCCTTCGTAACGGGTAGGACGGATCAACGCCGCCGCGTGGATAAACCCCGAAAGTTCATCAAACGCGTAGATCATCTTATCCATCTTAGAAACCGGTTCCACACCGAAATAAGATGGTCCATGTGAAGCGATACAATGAAGCACCTCGGGATCAACGTTCTTTCGCTCCAACTCTTCGATGATCACCCGGCAATGGTCATCGGGAAACCTCTCCCAGTCCGCGTCGTGCAACAGGCCCGCCTGCTCCCATTTCCGGGCGGTGATCTCATCCGCGCCCTCCTTTTCGATAGCCCATGCCTTCATCACAGCAGCTACCTGCTTCATATGCAGCCGGAGTCTTTCATTCGGCACCCATTCATTCAATAGCTGCAGGGCCTCGGCCTCGGGTAACAGGTTCCCGGAGTCTTTAGGATCGCCAAAACTGGAGCGTCCAAGCAAATGCGGCATCGTATTTTTTTGATAAATATAATGCAGTAGTGCTAAGCCGCTCCCTCGTACGCGGCTTTCAACGTGGCGATATCCAGTTTTACCATTTTCATCATCGCCTGCATCACGCGTTCAGTCTTCGCTTTGTCTTTGTCAGTCATCAACTGCCCCATGATGGTTGGTGTGATCTGCCAGGAGAGACCATACCGGTCTTTCAGCCAACCACATTGTTGCGCTGAACCTCCCTGCAGTAGCGTTTCCCAGTATTTATCGATCTCTTCCTGGGAATCGCAATTCACCATGAACGAGACCGCTTCTGTAAAGTTGAAACTCGGCCCGCCATTCAAGGCGGTGAATTGCTGCCCGAACAACTCAAACTCTACGGTCATGACTTTACCGGCAGGGCCGGGGCTTCCTTCAGGATAGCGGGCGATCTTAGTGATCTTCGAATCCCTGAATAGTGAAGTATAAAGATTTGCGGCTTCTTCCGCCTGGTCGTTGAACCATAAGAACGGTGTTATCTTTTGCATAGCGCTATCAGTTTTACTATTTCTGTTCAGACAATTCTTTCACCTTCTGGAGTGCCTTTGGCCAGGTGTCGACAAAGTATTTGAGATGATCTTCACCGATCTCCATCTCCACCGTAACAGACGTCCGGCCATTTTCTTCACGAAGCGTATAATTTTCGAGCGCGCCCGCCCAGCCTTTTACTTTTTCGCTGTCAAGGTCTTCCACGCCCTTGTCTACCATACCGAGGTGTTTAAAACTCATGAACTCGTTAGGGATATTCTCCGCCACGGTCGAAACCATACCCATGCCCTTGCCATCCAGGAAAAGCACCTTACTGCCTTTCTTCCAGTTGTCCGTTTCCACGGATGACCCTTCCGCGAATGGCGCGGTCCATAAAGGATAGGTATCCTTGTCCCAGAGCACCTGCCATACTTTTTCTTTGGGCGCATCGATAACGACGCTGAATTCTTGTTTTGTCATAGTCTCGATTTAAGACCACAAAGATGAACCAGTTTAAAGGAACGTGTGCGGTGTGTGCGCGACAATATGAAGGTGCGATCCCGACCTTGAATAATTACCGAAACTTCACAAAACAATAACAGGTGAGCGTATTGAATGTTCTCTCCCCCGCCATCATTGTAACTGATTCTGTTTAACTTTGAAAAAACCTCCCTATGCAACTAAAACATGTATCCCTCCTGTTCGTATTGCCCTTTTGCCTCATGCTGGCTGGCTGTCCTGTCTCTACGTCACACCCGTTAACGGACGTGGCTGGTGCTGCCAAATATGATAAACGCCTGGAAGGTACCTGGAACCAGCCCGATGTTGAAAGCGAAGCCACCAGTGTAAAGATTTCCAAAGGAAAGACTGACAATACGTATGATATAACAGTTGTAACGGAAGGCAGTTCTTTCGCGGCAGACAGCAAAAATTATAAAGGCTGGCTGGCGGACTTTGAGAATATGAAATTCCTTGTCCTTAAGATGGAAGACGATGACCCGACATACTATATCTACCATGTAGAGATCGAAAAGGACAAACTCGTATCCCATACCGTCAGCTTTCTCGAAAATGGAATATCAGCGATCACTTCCAGCGCCGCGTACAGGGAAGAAGTACGGGCTTCTATGAAGAAAGAAGGGTTCCTGAAAGAAAAAAAGATCTGGAAAAAAGATTAAATCGCTGATTACTACTGCTTCAAAATCTTTGATGTTCAACACATAAAATAACCTGGCGCATTAATACGTTTTAATATTGTTAATACTGGCATGATCTTTACCTCTTCTCAGGAGTATGCCGTAACGATAAACTCGTATTATGAACAGTATCCTAATTGTCTCATTGATCGTGTTACTGGCTTTCGGCCTGATGTTATTCTTCGTTATCAGTGAGCGAATCGATCGCAAAGAACTCGAAGAACAACTCAAGCAGGCTTATAACCAGCCTAACACGCTGAATGAAGAGGCGATCTCCGCCTGAACAGCACCATAGTTTCATTCATCCTCAATTCGCGGACCTTCGCGTCCCGGGTGAACGCCCATTCGCGTCCCCTATTCGCGTCCCCTATTCGCGTATTCATTCGCGTCCTCCCATTCGCGTCCATTCGTGTTTTCTCTATTCGCACCCCCAACATTCACACCCCCTTAGCGCTTATTCGCGCCATACAAGCTAAATTTGCATCCAATGAAACGCCAGGGCATCCTACTCGTCGTCATACTTTTATGCAGCTGCCTGGCAGCTTTCCCGCAACGGGATACTACGAAGCGTTCGGCCAAGGAAGAATTCAAGTCCTTCTTTCCGCCACCAGTCAGTGAATCATCACCGCAATTCAAAGCAGCCGACTCGGTTTACCGCAAAACAGCGTTGTATACTTACGGCCTGGACCAGGCCGTGTTTTATCATGCGTATAAAGGCTACCAGTACTTATTATCACAGGGCAAACTGTCTAACCCGGATTTGCTTACAATCGCCGATTATAGCCAAAGCTCTAAGAACAGGCGGTTGTATGTACTGGACATGAAAGAAGGAAAAGTATTGTTCAATACGTTTGTTTCGCATGGTAAAAATTCAGGTATTGAATGGGCCTCTGATTTTTCCAATAGCGCCAATTCCAACAAGAGCAGCCTGGGATTTATGGTGACTGCTGAAACATACATCGGTGGCTCGGGCTATAGCTTGCGACTCGATGGCGTAGAAGACGGCATCAACAACCAGGTGAGGTTGCGAAACGTGGTAATGCACGGGTCAAAATTCGTGAACTACGAGCGGATCTATGAGAGAGGAACGATTGGCAACAGCCTTGGTTGCCCCGCCATACCGATGTCTGATCACAGGCAGGTAATCGATAAGATCAAAGGCGGCTCCTGCCTTTTTATCTACAGCAATATCGAACATTACAAAAGAAGCTCAGCCATATTGAATGCCACCTTCGATTGGCCGGTACTTAAAAAAACAGCGCCCGTCGAGGTGAAGCAAACTTCAGATTCTACCAGCAGGCAGTTATAATGTCACCCAGGCAGCTATCAGCTGGCATATAACCCCGAGAGCCAATCCCGAGTATATGTCTTTATTGCTGTGATCCGAAACGATGAAACGGGATGTACAGACAAAACCGGTAAAAAGGATGGCCGCACTCACCGCCCAACCCAGGTGGCCGGGATCCGCAAAGTCAAGGATCAGCAGGAATGCCGCGGCACTGCCCATTGCGATCGCATGCATACTGATCTTATAAAAATTATTGAGGATTAATGCAGCAGGCGTAGTCAGGAAGGCGCCAAGGAAAAACACCCTGAGTTCCATCGGCTGATCGGTGAAATTCTTACTGAGGTACCAGACCCACCAATAGAAGACCATCACGATCATATAAGGCGCGATCCTTTCGCGTTGCGTTTTCAGGAAGATACTGTCGATGAATTTTAACCGCCACAACAGGAAGATCGCGACAGCAGGAAAGAAAGCGGTATTGATGAATACCACCACCGTGCGAAAAAACGCGTCGCCCGCATCCAGCCCCGCGAACTCATGGGCGAAATGCTGCGTCATGAAATAAAAAACAAAGCTCGGGATGAACAAAGGGTGAAAGATGTAACTGATCACCTTTGCGAAGATCCGGAGGCCAATGGGATGCGATTGAACGGGTAATGCCTGTTGATTCATTGCTTACAACTCTTTCCGCAGCCTTGCCACCGGGATATTCAGTTGTTCCCGGTATTTTGCCACGGTTCGTCGTGCAATGTTATAACCTTTTTCCTGTAAGAGTTCGGTCAGGCGCTCATCGCTCAGCGGTTTGTGCTTGTCCTCGGCTTCTATCAGGTCGCTGAGGATCTTCTTTACTTCCCGTGTGCTCACCTCTTCACCCGTGTCGGTGCTAAGGGATTCGCTGAAGAAGAATTTCAGGCGGTAAGTACCAAACTCGGTTTGAACGAACTTGCTATTGGCCACGCGGCTTACGGTGGAGATGTCAAGACCAGTGATTTCGGCGATATCTTTCAGGATCATCGGCTTCAGCATCGTCTCATCGCCGGTAAGGAAGAAGTCGTGTTGGTAGTTCATGATCGCGCCCATCGTGCTCAGCAAGGTATGCTGGCGCTGCTTGATCATATCGATGAACCATTTGGCGGAATCGATTTTTTGTTTAATGAACAGCACCGCTTCTTTCTGGCGCTTGTCCTTTTTACTGCCTTTATCGTAATCCTTCAGCATCTCCCGGTAGCCTTCACTGATCCGCAGATCCGGCGCATTGCGTGCGTTCAGGGTTAACTCGAGCTTGCCATTATTATTGATGATGAAAAAGTCGGGAACAATATAACTTTCGGCCTTGTTGATTTCGCCGACATTACCACCCGGCTTCGGGTTCAGGCGGATGATCTGGGTGATCACATCTTTCAACTGGTCGTCGCTTAGATTAAGGCCACGCTGTATTTTTTCGTAGTGCTTCTTAGTGAATTCATCGAAGTACTTATCAAGCACGGAGATCGCGGTTTCCACTGGTTTGCCTTCTTTCAACTTTCTTCTCAACTGGATGAGGAGACACTCGCGAAGGTCTCTTGCGCAAATGCCCGGCGGGTCAAAATGCTGTATCTGCAGGATTAACTCTTCGATCTCCTGTTCTGTCGCATCCACATTCTGCCGGAAAGCCAGGTCATCTACAATTGATGAGAGTTCTCTTCTCAGGTAACCGTCATCATCCAGGCTGCCCACGATCTGCTCAGCGATCTTGAACGTACGCTCATCCAGGTTAAGCATGCCCAGTTGGTCTGTCAACAGGTCATGAAAACTGCCCTCCACTTTGAAAGGCATTGTTTTTTTATCATCCGCTTCGGGATAGTTATCATCACGCAGTTTATAATCCGCTACGTCATCATCGCCTTCACTCACATAATCACTGATGTCGATATTTTCGTAGTCATCTTCAGGGCCGTCGGATTCGTATTCTTCCTCCGTATCATTTGACTGGAATTCATCTTTCATCTCGTCGGAAGCATCTTCGCCTTCTTCCGACATCTCGAGCGCCGGGTTTTCCTCGAGCTCTTCTTTAATGCGTTCTTCCAGGTTAGCTGTAGGGATCTGCAGCAGCTTCATCAGCTGGATCTGCTGCGGCGACAGTTTCTGTAGTAATTTCTGTTGTAAGGTTTGACTTAATGCCATTCTTTGGTCCGCTTAATCGTTAATAAACAGTCTGTTCGTAATGCGCTAACGGGCCGTAAATTTACAGACAAAACCACCTTTTATGCAATGCATAAAGATTTGTTTTTCTGTATTTTTCTTATTAATTGCAGCCGAAAGCATAGGGCAATCCAGGGCTGATTCTGTGATAGTGGCGTCGTCAGGTTTGATGAAAACAGATTCGCTACCACAGCCAGTTAAAACTGCCGCTTTCTTACCTGCCAATTTTTATGCCTCACAATTGGGATTCTTTTGCCGGGGAGAAATTTTTTTGGAAAAAAAGACCCGTATCCCGTTCCGGTTCCGGTTGGGAACCCTGGAATATTGCAACCAGCTCGAAGGAAAAAATTATCGATTACATTAAAATAGAAAATGAAAAAATTATTACTGGTGCGTCATGCAAAAAGCAGTTGGAACGATATGTCACAGCAGGATTTCGACAGGCCCTTGAATGACAGGGGCCACAGGGACGCCCCGCGCATGGCGGCGAGGCTGTTGAAAGACGAAGTGTCCATTGATTCATTCCTCTCCAGCCCGGCGGTACGCGCACTCACCACTGCGGAATACTTCGCCAAAGCTTACGACGTCAAGAAAAAAAACATTTTGCAGGAGGCGGCCTTATACCACCCGGAGCCGGAAGTTTTTTTTGACATTATTTCCAGGATAGACGACTCGACCAAATGTGTGGCGATTTTTTCCCACAACCCAGGCATCACGGAATTTGCAAATAAGCTCTGTGCAACCCGGGTGGATGACATGCCTACCTGCGCCATTTTCGCCGTGAAGGCCGATATCGGTCACTGGAAAGAATTTAAAAGCGCAGCAAAGGAATTCTGGTTCTTTGATTTTCCAAAGAACGACGACTAAACACGCTTTTATTTATAATCCTCGTAACTCTTACGACTAAATACGCCGGGGGAGGCATGACTGCCTTCTTGTAAACTGATATTGACGTAATTGACTCCCTGTACGCCTGTCAGGTTGAGTACCGCGTCGGCATACCACTGGCTGGCACCCGCGCTTCCCATCCGTTCCGACAGGTATTCACTGGCGGGAACGGCAACGTACAGCGTGTCTGCACTCTGCCTGAGCAACTGGAGCTGAACATTCGGATACTTCTCATTGAGACCATTTACCACCCGCGCCGCTGTAAAAGCACTATCCGGAACTTCGGTATAACGCTTCAGCGTTTTGCTTTCATTGTTTACGTCGTAAACAAGCAAGGTGTCGGGAATAAGGAGCGTCGTATCTGGAGCGCCCGGCTTGTCCTTCCCCTTGTTGCATTCACATGAGGCGATAAATAGTATCAGTACAATACTCAGTTTCCACGTCTTCATATCAATCCGAATTGTTTGAGGTGATGTTGTGCATGTTTATACAATAAGGTAACAGCTAGTTCATAGTCCAGGTCACCAAAGACCGGGTTCCGGATCTTAAGGCCCGGCGTTGCATTGTAAACGTTCAAGAAGTCCCGGATCTCGTTTTCCAGCTTATCAATTCCTTCTGCTACTGTTCTGAAACGAAGGGCCAGCGGTTCGTCCGGCAAAGCGGGTGATTTCGTGTTCTCGCGGAATTCTTTATCGCTCCGGATAAAATCCTGGAAAGCGGGCACCTTGTCTGCCGGGGTAATGGTGTTCTCCGTTTTGAGTTTACCGTTGGCGTTTTTCATGATCAGCACCATGTGTTCCACCATATGCTGGAAACTCATCTTGCCCCATTTCGGCTGTGTCGCCGGGTCTGCCCGGCGCAGGATCGGGATCAGCTCGTGTCGGAGAAAGTTAAGTTGCGTGGAACTCATATTAAAGTTTATTCAACTAAGGTACATCGTAAGGGTCAATCAGGAGTGCAGCTGTTGGGTGCCGTAGTGAGCGTCTTTCAGGTCAAAAAAATCCCGCACGAATGCGGGACGAAGGGGCAGTTGGTATCGGTTACGATATGTTTAAGACAATCTCCTGTCGATCTCGCTGCATAGCGCGTCGAAAATCTGGTCCACGGAGCCTTCTCCTTTTACATACACCACTTTGTCAAACTGTTTGTAGTAATCGGCTACGGCGGATGTTTTCTTATGGTATTCCGCGATCCTGGAGCTGATGATCTCTTCGTTGGTATCGTCACTGCGGCCGCTGGTGAGTCCGCGATTTAATAGCCGCTTCACCAGTTCCGATTCACTCACATCAAGCGCCAGCACTACACCGATCCCGGTATTTTTCATTTTAAGCAGGTTGTCCAGCGCCTCTGCTTGTTTCTCTGTACGGGGAAACCCATCGAACAGGAAGCCTTTCGCGTCTGGGTGATTATCAACCGCCGAGCTGATCATACCAATCACCACCTCATCCGGGACCAGGTGGCCCTTATCCATAAAATTCCTGGCTTCGATACCCAATGGCGTCTGCCGGGCGATCTCGCTGCGGAGGAGGTCGCCGGTAGAAAGGTGCTTGAAACCGTACTTGAGTATCAGTCGCTCACTCTGCGTTCCCTTCCCGCTTCCCGGGGGGCCAAAAAGAATAATGTTGAACATGTTGCTGGCTGGTATTGCTTGCTAACCAATGAGGGTCAAATATAAGGCTACCACATTAATAAACAACTAACCCGCGTCATTACTGAAAGGATTCTACGCCGCCGCCGTCACTGGGTTTGACGCTATTCGTAACTTTACCTATAACGGACTATATGAACCAGTGGACCTTTATACTTGTTTTGACCTTTTTCTCCATGGGTTGCAACGCCCAGTCCGGTAAGACAACAAAAACAGATACTACGAAAATGGACAGCACCAAAAAAAACGATAACCCCGTTTACTCGCGCACGGATACTTCAAGAGTGGTTTTGACCGAGGCGGAATGGAAGAAAATACTGCCCGCCGACGTTTACCAGGTAGCCCGGCAGAAAGGCACTGAAAGACCCGGCACCTCTCCCTATGAGACCCTGAAAGACAGCGGAACCTATTACTGCGCCGCCTGTGGCAATGCGCTTTTTAAAAGCGATACCAAGTTCGAAAGTGGCTGTGGCTGGCCTAGTTTCTATGAACCGGTCTCAAAGGCTTCCATAATTTATACCCCGGATAATACACACGGGATGTCCCGTACAGAAGTCCAGTGCGGAAGATGCAAGGCGCATTTAGGGCATGTATTTGAAGATGGTCCCCCTCCAACAGGTCTCCGCTACTGCATTAATGGCGTAGTGCTGGATTTTGAAAAAGCACAGGAGGCACAGAAAACTTACGAAAAGAAAAAAGGCATTTAACCGCCAGGCGCAGCCGGGTCGTCTCGCTCGCTCAGCATACGCCCAAAAAAAGACCGCCTCAACAGCGACTTCATTTATACTCCGGAACGATTCCGTTATTACTTCGGCATGACCACGTAACGACCAAAAAACGACTCCAGATAACTTTCGTTCATCCTTCGTTCATCCCTCGTCCACCCTGTAACGCCCTTCCTCATTTCTTATTTCTCATTTCTTATTTCTCATTTCTAATTCCCTATTACCACCCCTCCCCTACCCTATCGCTCCTCCAGCCTAGTTTTGCTTAGACATTTTCTCTGCATTTTCCGCCATTTGCAGCGACTCGATAAACTCATCCAGGTTGCCATTCATTACTGAATCAAGATTGTACACCGTGAGACCGATGCGATGATCTGTCACCCGGCCCTGGGGATAGTTGTAGGTCCGGATCTTAGCACTGCGGTCGCCCGTGCTCACAAGGGTTTTGCGGTGGCGCGAGATCTCTTCTTCGTGTTTACGTACTTCTTCCTCGTATAATTTGGTCCTGAGCATGGTCATCGCCTTTTCGCGGTTACCCAGCTGGCTTCTTTCGGTTTGGCAAACCACCACCACCCCGGTAGGAAGGTGGGTCAACATCACCTTCGTCTCCACCTTATTTACGTTCTGTCCACCGGCACCACCACTACGGGCTGTTTCCATTTTAACGTCCGCGGGATTCAACTCAAAATCCACTTCCTCCGCTTCCGGCATAACAGCAACAGTAGCGGCGGAGGTATGTACCCTTCCCTGGGTCTCTGTATCGGGAACGCGTTGAACACGATGTACACCGCTTTCAAATTTTAAAGTGCCATAAACGTCCTCGCCTTGCACTTCTACCACCACTTCCTTGTAACCACCTACCGTTCCTTCACTTTCGCTTACGATCGCGGTCTTCCATCCTTTCTTAGAGCAATACCGCAGGTACATATCCAAAAGGTCACCTGCGAATAACGATGCCTCGTCGCCACCGGTGCCGGCACGGATCTCCAGGACCGCGTTCTTGTCATCCTGTGGATCCTTCGGTATCAGCAACCGCGTGAGTTGCTCTTCCAGCATTCCCTTTTTTTCCTCGAGCGCAGGCAGTTCCATCTTCGCCAATTCCCTCATCTCTTCGTCGTTACTGTTGAGGCTTTCCTTGGCAAATTTGAAATCCTCCAGCACCCTGCGATATTCCTCATACGGCTTTACAAGCTTTTCCAGGTCCCGGTATTCCTTACTGAGCCTGCCGAACTCTTTCTGGTTGTTGATTATCTCCGGGTTGGTCAACGCCACGCCCACCTGCTCAAATCTTGCTTTTATCGCGTCTAACTGGTCGATCATTGTATTATTGTTATCAGCTGAAGTACGCGCTGCAACATTTGTTGTGTCACACCCTTGTACTCCTGTTCGCTATTGAACTGGAAAGGAATCCAGCCGGCAAATTTATGCCATTTCACTTCCCATCTGCCCGTTAACTTTACCCCATGGCTTTCCGCAAATTCCGGGCAAACAATATTTTCGACGGAACAAAATTCCTTGGTCAGGAACAGGTACTCATCACCAAAACCGATGGATCCATCGAAGACATTGTCCCCGAGTCACAGGCAGGCGATGAAATCCGGGAAATGGAAGGCATACTTTGCCCCGGCTTCATCAACGCCCATTGCCACCTCGAGCTCAGCCACATGAAAGGCGGCATACCTGAACGGACAGGCCTGGTGGATTTTGTATACCAGGTAGTGACGGAACGGCATCACCCCGAAGAAGAAATATTACAATCAATCTCGGATGCGGAAAATGAAATGTTCAACGGGGGCATCGTGGCTGTCGGGGATATCTGCAACAATGCGCTCACCATTCCGCAGAAATTGAAACACCGTTTACATTACTACAACTTCATCGAGGCGAGTGGCTGGCTGCCCGCGGTTTCGGAGGCTAGGTTCACCCGGGCAAAACAGTTGTATGACGAATACAGCACTGCGTTGCAACAACCAGGGATAAACGCGTCTATCGTACCGCATGCCCCATACTCCGTGTCCGGAAATTTATGGCGGGCCATTCAACCCTGGTTCCAGGACAAAACAGTGAGCATTCATAACCAGGAAACGGCATTTGAAGACGAATTCTTCCTAGAAGGAACCGGTGATTTCAACCGGATGTACGAACTGATGAAGATCGATAACACCCACCACCAGCCGACGAAAACATCGAGCCTTCAATCGTATTTTGAAAAACTACAGCCCGCCCGCCGCGCGCTCTTAGTGCATAATACTTTTACTAAACAGGCGGATATTGATTTTGCCCGCTCAGTGAATAATGCCCAACCATCGGCGTTCTTTTGCCTTTGCATTAATGCAAACCAGTACATTGAAAATTCAATTCCGCCGGTGGAACTGTTACGAAAAAACAATTGTACGATCGTCCTCGGTACCGACAGCCTGGCGAGCAACTGGTCACTCAGCATAATAGATGAGATGAAGACCATCCGGAAACACTTTCCAGCCATCGCTATGGAAGAACTGCTTCGATGGGCTACCATCAACGGCGCCGAAGCACTGGGCATGCAGGACAACCTGGGAAGTTTTGAAAAGGGAAAGCGACCCGGCGTGGTCAACATTTCAAAAGACTATTCATCTGCTACGCGCATCCTCTAACCGCAACAAGCATCAGAGTATCTCCTGCAGAACCTTCCAGCTGCGCATCTCACCGAAATCCTGCACGTGCAGCGCTATATAATCCTGGAACGCTTCCAGCAGGAGCCGGCGGGTAGTCCTGGTTAATTTTATTTTTTCAAGCTCCGAATAAAAAGAAATGGAATTTATTTCAGAGGTAGTCCGGGCAAGATCGCCTTCGATATGGTATTTGTGGGCGGGCACCTGTGCAGTGAATTGTCCCTCCGCGAGATCCAGCACCGGTGTGTCGTCACCGAAGGTCCCCTGCAGTTGGAACCCAAGTTCCGTGGCCAGGTGCAGTGTAAAATACAAAGGCAGGTTGGCGGTAAAGCTTTCGCTGCCTCCATCTAGCTGCATCAGCGTGTCTTCGATCAGGTAAAACAACTCCGGATTGGCTTCTGGTTGCTTCAGGCTATGGTGCAAAAGTTCAATGATATACATGGCCACAGCGTTCTTAACCACGTCAAAGAACACCGTTGTGTAGATATGGGCCCACTGGAATTCTTTAACGAACTGCAAACCCTTCATTTCATTATTGTACACTTCCATCTCCAGGATCGCCGCTGGCTGAAAGTAATTCCCCTTTCCCTGTGACTTTTTAGTGGATTGGCGAATTCCTTTGACGATATAACTCTGTACACCGAAAAGCTCAGTGTACACAGTCGTGATCACACTGGTTTCTCCATACTTGACCGTACGGAGCACGATGCCTTTGGTTTTATGGATCTTACTCAATTTGAATAAATGGACTGCTAATGTATCGCTTTCACAAAAAGCGGGAGCAGGTACCAGCAAAACAGGGATATCAGCACCGCGGAGATCATGTTCATAACGAAGCCGGTACTGGTCATGTGTTTCAGTTTCAGTTTGCCACTTGCGAATACGATCGCGTTGGGTGGTGTTCCCATCGGTAGCATCCCGGCGCAACTGGCACCGAGTGTCATCGCCATACCCACAGGCAACAGGTCAATATTCATCCCCGCCGCCATGGCAGCGATTACCGGGGCAAAAACGATCACCTGCGCCACATTACTCATCACTTCGCTGATAAATATCGATACCAGTGCCACGATGAAAACCAGGAAGAGTCCGCCAGTTCCGATGCCGCCCATCCAGTCCCCCAGCATCTGGATTAAACCAGCCTTCTCCAGTTGATCCGCCATGGATATGCCGCCCCCGAACAACAGGAGGATGCCCCAGGCCATGTTTTTGGTGTCACTCCACTCCAGCAACGCCTTGCTTTTAGCAGTGCCGGATGGCAGTACAAAAAGCAACACCGCTCCCATCACAGCGATAATGGTATCGTCCAGGATGATCCGTTGTTGCAGTTCATTGATGATGCCGCGGTTGATCCAAAGAAGCGCTGTTGTAGCAAATACCACCAGTACCCTGGCTTCGGGCGTGGAAAGTTTTCCCAATTTCCGCAACTCGGATAGCACATGTTCTCTCGCGGATGCGCTGGAGCGGATATTATTTGGGTACAGCCACTTCACCATAACAAAGTAGAGGCAAAGCAGCAGTACCAACGAAAGTGGAAGGCACAGTTTCATCCAGTCTGCGAATGAAAAATCATATCCCTGCGTCTTTTGCAGGAACATCTTGAACTGGACATTCGGAGGCGTACCAATGATGGTTGCCAGGCCTCCGAAATTGCTCGCGTAAGCGATGGCAAGCAACAAACAAACAGAAAGGTTACTCAGGTTTCCCTTGGTGTTATCATTGCCTTCCATCACAGTGATAACGCTCATCGCGATGGGGTACATCATCATCGTCGTAGCTGTATTGCTCAGCCACATGCTGATGAGTCCTGTAGACAAAATAAACCCGAGAACGATCCGGTTCCCACTTGTACCGGTAAGATTTACAATCGTTAACGCTATGCGTTTGTGCAGGTTCCATTTCTCGATGGCGAGCCCGATCATGAATCCACCCATGAACAGGAAGATCACTTCATTTGCGTAGGGTGCGGCTACCGCTTTGGTGGTGGCAACGCCCATAAGCGGAAAAAGTATGATGGGCATCAACGCCACGACCGGCATCGGCAGCGCCTCAGTTATCCACCACGTCACCATCCACACCGCGATGGCCAGCACGAGGGCCTGCTTGCCCGATAAACCAAACGGCTCAAGCAAAATAACGAGTGCAAAAAGCAGCGGGCCGGCGAGGAGCGCGAGTATACGTTTAGGGCTCGATTGCATGCGGGGGTTTCTGAAAATGAAGATACAGGAAATGAACTACCAGCCGTTGCGGCATAGTTTTTATGGCAGTGTTGTCATTAAAATATTAATTATGGAAAAACTTAATGATCTGAGGGCGCTGCTGATACACGAGGTAAAAGACGTGTATTCCGCCGAAGAGCAGATACTCACAGCACTGCCAAAAATGATCGATAAAGCAAGCAATTCACAACTGAAGAAATCGTTGCAGGATCACTTCAGGACCACCCGCAACCAGCGCCAGCGACTGGATAAAGTCCAGGACCTGCTAAAGGTGAGCGAAGACGAAAAAGGCCCGGGTAAGAAAGGAGGCCTCCTTGGACTGTTCGGAAAAACCGAGGTGTGCAAGGGAATGCAGGGAATCATTCATGAAGGCGAGAAGATCATGAATGAAGACATCGATCGCGAAGTGCTTGATGCCGCTATCATCGCAGCCTGCCAGAAGATAGAGCATTACGAGATCTGCGCTTATGGCACACTGAAAGCCTACGCGCAGGAGCTGGGACTTACACAAGTGGTGAAGTTGCTGGATGAAACACTCGCGGAGGAGTATGAGGCGGACGTTCTGCTGACCAACCTCGCAGTATTCGGTGGCCTGAACCGCAAAGCTGAGACCTCGCCGTCAGAGAACGGGTCTGCAAAAAGCAGTGCGGAAAGCAGGGGCACCACATCCAGGGGACGCTCATCGGCTACCAGCAGCTCTAGAAGTGCATCTACGCCATCAAGGGGAACATCCACCAAAAAGAGCGCTCCCGCAAAGAAAGCAGGGACGGTCTCAAAAAAGAAAGCAGCGCCAGCGAAAAAAAGCAGCGCGTCTTCTAAAAAGAAGGCCGGCGCCCGCAGGTAAGATGACAACAATAAAAAAAGCCGCTCCTTGAAGGGCGGCTTTTCTTTTTTCTATCAGGCTCAACCTTCAAAACTACTATAGAAATAAGGCGTCTTGGCTTCAAACTCGGCTGCGCAGGTATCCACCATCTTATATACTCTGGTTATACCAAGGGCTTTGCGCTTTTCATACACCTGCTCATCGGTACAGTCACCGTGCAGTATCCTCGAGATCTGCTCATCGCCGAAACCATTCTTTTTCGCTTCTTTCAGCAGGTCTTCAGGAAGGGTGTCCAGGCTGTGCTTTGCCAGTTCCTTTTCAATATTACAGATTTGCAACACCTGGTAGATGAACCAGCGATCGATGCCTGTAGCCTGTACAATGGTCTTCACCGTGATACCAGCCATTAATGCGTCCTTGATGCGGAATATCCGGTCCCATTTGGGAACCTTAATATATTCTACCAGCTCGTCGCTCTTCATCAGGCTCTTGCCATAATAGCCAAGCCCCACTGCCTCGTTTTCCAGGCTCTGGCAGGCCTTCTGGATGGCTTCGGTAAAACTTCTGCCAATCGCCATCACCTCGCCTACACTTTTCATCTGTAATCCAAGGGTGTCATTCGCCCCTTTGAACTTGTCAAAGTTCCAGCGTGGCACTTTCACGATCACGTAATCCAGTGCGGGTTCAAAATAAGCGGAAGTGGTCTGCGTGATCTGGTTCTTCAGTTCGTCGAGCGAATAACCGATCGCCAGTTTAGCCGCGATCTTCGCGATCGGGTAGCCCGTTGCTTTCGATGCCAGCGCCGATGAACGACTCACCCGGGGGTTGATCTCCACCGCTATCAGTTCTTCCGTCTGGGGGTTTTGTGCGAACTGCACATTACACCCGCCGGCGAAATTCCCCAGGCTACGCATCATCAGCATGGCCTGGTTGCGCATATCCTGGAACGATGTATCACTTAGTGTCATCGCAGGGGCCACAGTGATTGAATCACCGGTGTGGATACCCATTGGGTCCAGGTTCTCCACGGTACATATGATCACTACGTTATCATTCTTATCGCGCAGCAATTCCAATTCGTATTCCTTCCAGCCAAGCACTGCTTTCTCCACAAGTACTTCATGTATGGGCGAAGCAGTGAGGCCGCGCTGAAGCGCTTCATCCAGCTCCTCTTTATTATGCACAAAGCCACCCCCGGTCCCACCCAATGTAAAGGACGGGCGGATCACTAACGGGTAACCGATCTCCTGCGCGAATTCCTTTCCTTCCAGGAAGCTGTTCGCCACTTTACTCGGGGCCACCTTTACGCCGATCTTAACCATCAGCTGCCGGAATTTCTCCCGGTCTTCCGCTGTATCGATCGCTGCCACATCCACACCTATCAGGCGGCAGTTATATTTTTCCCAGATACCCAACTCATCCACTTCCTTGCAGAGGTTAAGCGCGGTTTGACCACCCATTGTGGGTAAGATTGCGTCAATCTGGTTCTCTTCCAGGATCTGCACGATACTCTCGACCGTCAAGGGAAGCAGGTACACTTTATCGGCCATCATCGGGTCGGTCATGATGGTGGCCGGGTTGGAATTGATCAGGATAACTTTGATCCCTTCCTCCCGCAGGCTACGCGCGGCTTGTGAACCGGAGTAATCAAATTCGCAAGCCTGGCCGATAATAATTGGGCCCGAACCGATAATGAGCACTGAATTTATTGAGTTGTCTTTAGGCATGTTTGGTTTTGTCTTAATGTGGTTAGTCGCTAGAAGCGGCTGACTGATGGTAAAAACAAATTGTGCAAATGTAATATGGGCTGGCAATTCAACAGAAGTTATTTT
>JAJTCI010000213.1 GCA_021323155.1 Chitinophagaceae bacterium
GGATACAATGCTAAGATCTTTGATATCGATGAACTGACGGACCAGTTCGCTTACGGTATTCGCAAGCACCCGCTGAGCATTAAGAATTTCCTTCGCTACGCACGCGCGAATTTTACCGCGCCACCTAAAATGACTTTCATTATCGGGCGGGGCGTTACTTACGACGAATACCATGCTTACCAGGGCACGCCAGATGCGGAGCGACTAAACCTGGTCCCCACATTTGGTTATCCCGGTTCTGATATCCTGCTGGCCGCGGAAAATATGTCGCCTGTGCCTGCCACACCGATCGGAAGGCTGGCAGCCATCACGCCGCAGGAAGTGGCCGACTACCTGGCGAAGATGAAAGATTATGACGCAGCGCAGCGCACGGGTCTTCAAACCATCCAGGAAAAAGCCTGGATGAAGGACGTGATCCACGTTGCCGGCGCTAATGACCCCGGGCTGGACCAGATCATCCGCATCTACCTCGATCAATACAAGGCGGTGATCGAAGACACGTTCTATGGTGGCAAGGTGTATAACTTCAACAAAGCCACTACGGGTCCTGCTACAGTTATTACAGACGCATTGTTGTCAAGCCTGTTCAAGAACGGTACCGGGCTACTCACTTATTTCGGCCACGGTTCATCTACCAACCTCGATTATAATCTTCCACCGGTCAATACCTGGAACAATCCAGGCAAATACCCTTTGTTCCTGATGCTGGGTTGTAACGTAGGTAATTTTTTCAGTTACGATGTAGGCCGGTTGACCACTTTGCAGACGCTCACCGAGAAATATGTATTGTCACCACAGATGGGCGGCATCGGCCTGATCGCGAGCACGCACTTCGGTACCTTGGGAGAACTGCACAGTTACGCGGCGCAGTTTTACAAGTCCATTGGACGGACGAAGTACAACCAACCACTATCGTACGCGTTGCAGGAAACCAACCAGCAACTCAACACCAGCAGTTTCCTGATGCGCCTGCACCTGGAGCAGCACATGATGCACGGCGACCCGGCACTGAAGCCAAACTCATTCGCGAAACCGGACTATGCGATCGAAGAATCGCAGGTCTTCATCGCGCCTTCTTTTATTTCGGTTGCGGATACGGCCATCAATGTGAAAGCACACTTCTTCAATCTTGCAAAAGCTGTAGGTCATGCGGCAGCTTCCAAAGTTTCGGTGGAAGTAAAAAGAAGATATCCTGACGGCAGCATCGCTACCGTATATACCGGCAATATTCAACCCGCCATCCGCAACAGGGATTCGATCAGCTTTAACCTGCCGATCGTTCCAACGCGCGACAAAGGAGAGAACCGGCTCATCATCACGATAGACCCTATCGGTCAATACGACGAGCTGAGTGAAACAAATAACAGCACCGAAAAGATCTTCTTTGTTTTTGAGGACGAAGTACGTCCCGTATACCCGTACAATTTCGCGATCATCAACCGCAACAACGCCAAACTGGTAGCCTCTACCGCCGAACCGGTGTTGTCGCCCCGGAACTATATCCTAGAGCTGGACACTACCGAGCTGTTCAATTCGCCGTTCAAGGTCGTGAAGAACCTGAACTCACCGGGTGGCTTGTTGGAGTTTGATCCCGGTATCATTTACCAGGACTCAACGGTGTACTACTGGCGCGTAGCGATAGCGCCGGCCTCGGGGCTTCCGCATTGGAACACGGCCAGCTTTGTATACCTGCCCGGGACCAATAAAGGATTTAATCAATCACATTTTTACCAGCATACCAAGTCTGCTCAGGAACGTGTATACATCGACAGCGCAGACAGGAAGTGGAAGTTCGGTCCCGGCGCCAGCCTTATCACCGTCACCAACTCGGTTTGGCAGCACAGTGGTTTCGGCGATTCTGATTTCGAAGTTGACATTAACGGCGTGCCTATCGCCAAGAGCAACTGCGTGGGACACTCCATCACGTTCAGCCTGGTAGATCCGCAGACCATGAAGCCTTATTTCAACCAGGCGGTTCCCTCTACAGTGCAGTCCGGCCCCTTAGGAAATTTCATGGGCAGCGGTAACCCGGCGAACCCGGCGTGCATTGATAATAACCGCAGGCACAACTTCGAGTTCTCCTATATGGATACCATAGGCAGGAGAAAGATCCGTGACTTCCTGGATTGGGTGCCTGATAACGTGATCGTAATAGCCAGGCTTACGCTGGACCAACCATTCGATCAGAACCCCTATGTAGAGGTATGGAAACAGGATGCGCTGGTGTACGGTGCCGGCAACACGATGTACGATCGTTTCATAAGCGCCGGGTTTATCGACCTGGACTCGTTCACAGCCACCACGCCGCGCACCTGGGCGTTCGTGTATAAAAAGAACGCGACTGATTTCATCCCTGACTGGCGGTTCAGCGCGGGCCTGTATGATAAGATAGACCGATGGAACGTGACCGTCACCAGCACCGATACATTGGGATATATCACATCGCCCAAGTTCGGTCCCGCGGTTGCATGGCAGGAAGTGAAGTGGAGAGGCGCATCAGTTGAAAATCCTTCTACAGACGAATACAATGTGAGCGTGATCGGTGTACGTGCAAACGGGCAGGAAGATGTGTTGTACGTGCTCAATAACACCCAGCAGGATTTTAATATTTCGTCAGTGAATGCTGCCACATATCCTTTTATCCGCCTCCGGATGTTCACGGGAGATAAGATCAACCTGACGCCATACCAGCTCCGGTGGTGGAGACTCTATTACACACCGGTGCCTGAAGGCGGACTGGCAGCCAACCTGAAATTCACTTTCAAGGATACCCTGGAAGCCGGCGAAGTACTGGATTTTGCTATTCCATTCAAGAACGTAAGCGATGTTGCTTTTGCCAATACGATAAAAGTGAATGTGACCGTGCGCGACAGGAACAACCAGCAAACGCAGATCGTAGTGCCCCGCCTGAAAGCGGTAGTGCCCGGTGACACGGCGATGCTCACTTACCAGGTTCCGACCACTTCGCTTTCCGGGAATAATACGTTGTTCGTTGACGTGAACCCGGATAACGATCAACCGGAGCAATACCATTTCAACAACTTCCTCTACCGGAATTTCGTGGTGAAGGCGGATGTATTTAAACCAACACTCGACGTAACATTCGATGGCGTACGCATCCTGAATGGCGACATCGTTTCCGCCAAACCCGGCATCATGATCAAGCTGAAGGATGAATCCCAATTCATGAGACTAGATGATACGTCGCTGGTGACAGTCACACTTCGGTACCCTGACAACTCGTTGCGGCGTTTCCGTTTCGGGACGGATACCCTTAAGTTCACACCACCTTCCCCCGGCGGTGAGAACGTGGCGACCGTCGACTTCACCCCGATGCTGCCAATGGATGGAGAGTATGAACTGGTGGTGGTTGCGAAAGATAAAACCGGTAACCCGGCGGGTAATATGGAATACCGCGTACTGTTCCAGGTGTACAACACGCCGATGATCAGCAATATGTTCAACTACCCCAATCCGTTCACCAGTTCCACCGCGTTTGTTTTCACGCTCACCGGTTCGATAGTGCCGCAGAACCTGAAGATCCAGATCCTCACCATCACGGGAAAGATCGTACGCGAGATCACGAAGGATGAACTGGGCAACCTGCACATCGGTAGGAACATCACCGATTTCAAATGGGACGGCACGGACCAGTATGGGCAGAAACTCGCGAACGGTGTATACCTCTACCGCGTGGTCACGAATCTGAACGGCAGCGCCCTGGATAAATTCCCTACCACCGAGAACGGGAGCAAGGTGAACACCGACCAGTATTTCAACAAGGGCTACGGCAAGATGTACCTCATGCGTTAATATTGCACGATGAAATCGGTTGGCATTGGTACAAGGGTATTGAATTGCGTGGTGGATACACTCCTGGTATTCCTCCTAGCGTATGGCGCTTCGGCTATCTGGAACTGGTATGTTTACTACTGGCGTTACCCTTACCTGAACTTCGGGTGGTTCTTCTTCGGCAGCATGTTCGTCTATTATTTCCTGTTTGAATCCTTCACCGGGCGCACACCCGGCAAATGGCTGAGTTATTCAAAAGTGGTAAACAAGAACGGCAAGCGGCCAGGTGTACTGCCCGTACTACTGAGAAGCCTTGCCCGGGTCACCGTCATCGACCTGTTTTTTTACCCTTTCCTGGAGAAGACATTGCATGATTTAGTGAGCGACACCACCGTGGTGGAAGCCTGATTCGTCAATCATTTTTTCCGTCGTAGATCATAAGGTCTTAGTTAACATGTGGCGGAAATCCAGGAGAGTGGCGTTCGTCCATTTTAATTGGAAACAGCCCTTCGCGTATCGTATATTCAATCATCGTTGGCCTGGGTACCCGCTGTTTCGCAGTAAATCAAATGAGTCCCTCCAGCCGATTTTTCAACTACTCACCGACCAGGGAAAGACTACCTAAACACCAGGCACCGACCCCGTCATGACTTCATTACGACTCCGGGACGACTTAATTGATGCGCCGGAGACGCGCCGGG
>JAJTCI010000214.1 GCA_021323155.1 Chitinophagaceae bacterium
AACCGGTTTTCAGAAAACTTATATAGATCACATGAACCTGCAAGAGATAAAGCATCATTGGGAATCCTGGGCTAAGCAATATAGTACGGACCTGAGAGCCACCACCAAGACGTCCACGATAAAAAAACTAGAGATCAATGCGATCGCGAACGCGATTCGCAACGCAGGATTCGGTGAGGCGGCAAGCGCCGAGGTGCTGGAAGTAGGGTGTGGCAACGGCTATAACTGTTTCGCCATTTCGTCAATTTTCCCCCGGTTTTCAGTTACCGGGATTGATTATGTACCGGAGATGGTGGACCATGCCAAGGAGATACTGAGGTCCCAGGCACCAGCCGCTAACCTGGCTTTTCATGTTGGAGACGCTTTGAATCTTGATAAGAACACGCTTCTTAAAGATTCGTACGACATAATTTTTACTGACAGGTGTATCATCAACCTCAATTCCCACGAATTACAATTTGATGCACTACGGCAGGTGATCTCGAAGACAAAGCAAAACGGACACATTATTATACTGGAGAATTTTATCCAGGCAAGACAGCGGCAAAACGAACTGAGGCGCTCCGTCAACCTTCCGGAAAGAAAGGCGCCTGAATACAATCATTTTATCGACGAGGAGCAACTCGTTTCATTCGCAAAGGCGGAAGGGCTGGAACTGTTGAGTGTAGATGACTTCGGCAGCCTGCATGATATCATTCTATATGTTCTCACGCCGATGGTGAATAATGGGGAAATCGACTACGATCACCCAATGGTGGCGGCTGCTACTGAACTGTGTCTCTCAACCCGGGATCAAAAGCCCGACGCTTTCGGAAAATTCGGTCAGAATCGTTTATTCCTTTTCAAGAAGAAATGAAGCTGCCCGGTTCTATCAAAGCTTTTTTCTTTGACCTGGATGGCACATTGATCGATACCATCCCGGTTTTATACGAGACGTATATTGACTTTCTAGCTGGTTTTGGTAAGGCGGGAAGTAAAGAAGAGTTCCACGAATTCAACGGGCCTTCATTAAAGGAGATCATCACCCTGATGAAGCAGCGATACGAGTTGCCCGGCAGCGAAACTGAGTTACTCAAACTATACGATTCGGAATTGGCCACACATTATGCGGGCATCCGGTGCGGAGCAGACGTCCTGGAGCTGCTATCAACGCTCCGCTTGCAAGGGTACAAGTTGTACCTGGTTACTTCGGCCGCGGAAAACCTGGTGAGTGCTATGCTGAGAGAAAACCAGCTCGCATCGTCATTCGACGGCTTTACGTTTGGAGATGAAGTACGTTTATCAAAGCCCGACCCGGAAATATATGAACAGTCACTCGCGAAATTCCATCTAACACCAGCAGATGTCGCTGTGGTAGAAGACTCCTGTAATGGGATCCGTTCTGCTAAGTCTGCCGGTTTATATGTAATTGCATTAGCTGGCACCCACGAGGCCAGTGAATTGCAATCGTCGGGGGCGGACAAGGTAATCAGTACATTGCCAGAACTCATTGAAATGGTTTAATACAATTGGAAGAAGCTTTTGAAATAACATGGGAAGGCCCGGTGCAGTTGAGGCCCGGGACACCGAGCCTTATCAGCAAACTCGCGGGCAATTACCAGGACGAGATTGAACAATACTGGCTGAACCTCACACGGCGCAGCCCGAAAGCATTCAACGGGGACATCCTCGTGAACCAGTCGCAGGAAGTAAAGGACGGGTGCCTTGTTGTATACGCTGAGTTTATCGAATACAAGATCGCTGTCGCCAGTAATTACATACCGGCGCTAAAGTCCCTGGTCAAGACGATTGGCGTGAGTGGCGTTATTACGAACCTGATTGGAGAAAGCCAGGCTATCGTTCTGGGAAAACGTGGCGCAACCGTCACCCAATACCCGGGTTACTGGGAGTTGGTACCTTCAGGGAGTATTGATAAAACATTCATTCAACCGGATAGCAGTATCTCAATCGAACGTTGTATTCTGCAGGAGTTGCAGGAGGAGATCGGCATCAGGCCAGAAGAGGTGCAGGAAGTGAAAGTCTCAGGACTTGTATATGATAAGATCGAAGGCATTTACGATATCTGTTGTACGATACAAATAAAACCAGGTATCGATATCCCTGATCGATTATCCGGAAATGCCGAATATGCGTCATTCCTTTGTTTACCTGTCAACGAATTGAAATCATGGCTAGAGACCGAAAGAGGTAACATGGTCCCTACTTCCATAGCGATACTATCAATGATGGCTGAAACGAAGGAAATGCAAAAGGAGGAGCACGTATGATCGATTTTAAGAAACCCGGCAGACCATATATAATCGCCGAAATGTCGGGCAATCACAATCAATCCCTCGACCGCGCATTACAGATCGTTGAAGCTGCTGCCGACGCAGGGGCCGATGCCATTAAGCTGCAGACATATACGGCAGACACCATGACCGTGAAAGGAGCTTACACTATTACCGACAAGGGTTCATTATGGGCTGGTAAAGAACTGTATGACCTGTATAAAGAAGCCTATACTCCTTGGGAATGGCACCAGGCCATTTTTGACAAGGCGAAACAAAAAGGCATTGCTGCATTTTCGTCTCCTTTTGACGTAACGGCCGTCGATTTCCTTGAAGAACTTGACTGCCCTGTTTATAAGATCGCTTCATTCGAAAACACCCACCACCCGCTTTTGAAAAAGGTGGCCGGGACGGGTAAGCCGGTCATTTTGTCTACAGGCGTGAGCAACCTGGAAGACATTCGCGAGTCTGTAGAGGTGTTGGTGGGTAACGGGTGCAAACAACTTGTACTATTGAAGTGCACCAGTACTTACCCTGCCTCCCCCGAGAATTCCAACCTAATGACAATACCGGCCTTGCAGGAAATGTTCCCCGGCTGTGTGATCGGTTTGTCTGACCACACCATGGGCATCGGGGTTTCGGTGGCGTCGGTGGTATTGGGCGCGAAGGTGATCGAGAAACACTTTACATTAAGCAGGGCCGATGGTGGCGTGGACAGCGCGTTTTCAATGGAGCCAATGGAATTGGCGGCGCTTCGAACGGAAACGGAGCGTGCCTGGCAATCACTCGGGCGGGTACAGTTGACGGTTCAGCCCGCCGAAAATGCAAGCCTCATATACAAAAGATCGGTGTATGTTGTGGATGACATTGCTGCAGGGGAAATATTTACTGAAAAGAACATAGGAGTGATCCGGCCCGGGGACGGTTTGCATCCAAGAACATTTGAACAATTGCTTGGTACAAAGGCGCCGAAAGATCTTAAAAAAGGGACACCTTTAAAAGAAACCGATTTATCCATATGAAAGCATTACAGGTTCTTGGTTTTAAGCTGATGCGGAAAATGCCTCCGCAGTTAAGAAATAGAATTTCATCGTCTATTGCCAAGCGCATAGGAAAACTGGATATTGATGCGGAAAGATCGTCTTTCATCGAGAAGGGAAGCATTGGCAGGCATATCGCTTCGTTATGTGAGCAAGGATACACGGAATTGGACCGTCCCCTGCCGGCAGAAAAGATCGAAGCGATCAAGGATTTTCTAGGCACCCTCAAATGCTACGATCCCTATCACCCGGAACATGGTGATTTTTCGATTGACAATGTGCCCCCGGAAACCCACGTGGGTCATTACCGCAGGGAAGACCTGGTATCGAACCCGGATATCATGGCTGCGGCCAATGATGAAGGCATCCTCAAAATGGTGCAGGAGTTCCTGGGTGCCAAACCCACGATCAGCAATGTGACAATTTGGTGGTCTTTCGGCGGCCGATCAAAAGCTGAACATGCGCAACTGTTTCATCGCGACCTGGATGATTACCGTTTTTGCAAGCTTTTTATCTACCTGACCGATGTGAGTTCTGAAACAGGACCGCATATATTCGTTAAAAACAGTTCGAACGCTAACAAGCTATTGAAAATAAGGCGTTACACGGATGAAGAGATCAAACAGGCGTTCGGTCAAGAAAATATCATTGAATTGTCACGACCGAAAGGATCTGCCTTCCTGGTGAACACGTATGGCTTTCATAAAGGGATGCTGCCAAAGGCTGGCAACAGGCTGCTGTTGCAGGTGCAATATTCCCTGAAGCCCATTGCTGTTGAAACCTATCACCCGGGGAAACGGGCAGGCAATATCCAATACGATAACTATATAAACCGGTTGCTGCTGGAACAGAAATAGCAGCTGAGATTGATGATCAATTTACTTATCGAACCCCGGATCAGGGCGTTTTATGTCAAGCTCCGGGCTTTCTTTCTTATCAAAGTATTGCGACGGTTGAAGACGATTGATAGTGAGAACGCCTTTAAAGTCACAGTAAAACACAATGTAAAGGGAATCCTGCAGGTCAACAACCGGATGGACCTCCTGATCTTTCCCGTCGCGATCATCGAATCGATACCAAAGGCTGCGCGAATACTTGTGATCGGTCCCAGGAACGAAAACGATATATACACACTTGTCGGTTTTGGGTTTAATAAAAAAAATATC
>JAJTCI010000215.1 GCA_021323155.1 Chitinophagaceae bacterium
ATCATTAACGAGAATAATACTTTCAAGATCAAGATCACCAATACAGGGACTGTCCCGGTATTTTTTAATATACTAGACATGCTGGGGGATAAAACATGTAAGGTGATCGTACCTTATGACGGCGAGTCTCCTGAAGATTTCAGGATAATACCGGGGAGCTATATAGAATTTGATGAAGTGGTCACCGATGAATACAGTTTTGGAATTGAACGCCTGAAGATCTTCACCTCTTTACATCCACTGGACCTTCGCAGCGTCGCCAACCGGTCGCTCACCAGGTCGACTTCTAATACAGGACTGAGTCTTTTGGATAATGACTACGGCAGATCGACCCGTGGCTCCACCGCCACGCGGTTGAATTACGAGGAGATCAATATTGTAAATGTGGATATGGAGATCCGGAGCGCTGGTTACGCAAAAGACCGCAGTGTAAAAAAAGAACCTGAACTGGGGTTTGGTTCATTGGCTAGCAAAAGCACTAATATCCGGTTGCGCAATACCACCCAGGAAACCATTTATTTCAATGTGCTTGCGCAACAGCCCGATGGAAGTTTTAGCGTTGTCTATCCTTCCGGCAATGTGCATCCCTATGATTGTTATGTAAAATTTGATTCCGCGGGAGAGTTCAACCTACCAAAAGTTTTCGCAGAAAACGAACAGGTGATGGCCGTATATTCCGACAGGCCTTTTCACCTCGCGGATCACACAAATGCTGAAAAAGATCTGAACCAATTGTTATTGGGCATTATGCGTGAAGGAAGGATACCCGGAACGCCACTCAACAAGATGGGTGTGTTGCACCAATTGTATAGACCAGCTACCCTGGCCACGACCGAGCGGGCAGGCAGCAACCTGGCTATAAAACTGTTGACACCAAAAGTGGCGAATGAGCGGGCGCTAAACCTGAAAGCAAAGACGAGAACATTTGAACTTGCGGGTATGGCGTATACGGAGGGTTACCTGCCCGTGAAGACCATAAAGATCAATGGCGACGTAGCTAGTTACGATCCCAACCTGAAGCTGTTTGAAAGATCGCTGGAACTACAGAGCGGGAAGAACCGCGTTGTTATCGAAGCAACGGATGAAAAAGGCTTCTCGTTAACTCAAATACTGGAGGTAGAGCTGGAGGGTAGCAACACCCTTGTTAAGGGCGAAGGAAAGAATTATTTCCTTGGGATCGGGATCAACAAATATAAATTATGGCCCGAACTATTCAATGCCGAAGACGATGTGATCCGGTTTGCCAACCTGCTCAAATCCAAATACAATTTCGCGCCGGGGGATGTAACATTACTGCTGGACACAGCGGCGAACCGCAAGAACATTATTAAGAATATCCGGTATTACCTTTCCAAAGCCGGGCCTAATGATAACGTTATCATTTACCTGTCAGGCCATGGCAATGAAGACCAATTGGCGGCGGGTGATTATTATTTTATTCCGCAGGAATCGGACCCCGATGATGTGGCGACCGCAGTAAAGTCCACTGATATCGTCGATAATTTCAAGCGGATCAAAGCGATGCATTGCGTGTTGATCGTTGACGCCTGCTATTCAGGCATGATAACGAATAGCGTTTATGGCGTGGGCAGCACGATCGCCACCCAGAAAAATAATGAAGTTGAATTGCCGTCCAAATGGATCATTACTTCCGGGCGCGCGACAAAAGTGCTGGACGGTGAAAAAGGGAAGAACAGCCCATTCGCCGCGTCTCTCATCAATTACCTACAAGACAACACCGATCCTTCTCAACTCAGAATCGGTAGAATTATCAGCTACCTGGAGGATGTGGTACCTAAGATCAGCAATCAAAAGCCCCTTGGGAAAAAGATAGAAGGCGAAGGCGAATTGATCTTCAAAAAGAAATGATGTCGCTGCCTGGTTGAATCAATTGGCGTCAGTCATCGATCCTTTTCTGCAAGAACTCCACAGCCTTTTTCTTCGCGTCGGCCGTAGCTTCCTTATCGAAACTGGGATTACTTGGGTTGGCAAAGCCGTGGCCGGCATCATAACGATGCACCTCCAGTTTTTTCCCGGCGGTTTCCATGTTCTTTACAAAGGCATCCACCTGTACGGGTGAAGGACTTTTGTCTTTGTTGCCAAAGAACCCGATGATATCCGCATTCAGCAGTTTGAGTCTCTCCACATTCGTTTCCGGCCTGCCGTAGAACATCACTCCCGCTTTACCCTGTACACCGGCGATGATGGAAGCCTGTAGGCTCCAGGCGCCGCCAAAGCACCAGCCCAGCGTAGATATCTCCGCACCGGTACCGGCGTGCGCGATGGCGCCTTTTATGATGCTGACGAGGCGTTCGTTTTTGATGGCCTGCATGTATTTCTGCGCGCTGTCCCGGGTAGTGGCCACCTTGCCATCATACATATCTAAGGCGAGCACGTTGGCTTCTTTATCCAGTTCGTCCCAATACCAGTCGGATTCCTGCTTTACGTAGTCATTCAGGCCCCACCATTCCTGGATCACCAGCAGGTATTTATTGCTCTTTTTCTTCGCGGGGATGAAGTAGGCTGAGCCGTCCATACCGTCGTCCGTTTTGAAGTTGATCATCGACCCTTTGGGGTCGGCGTATATGAAGGGTTCCGGGTTCTCGTGCATATTGGCGAAGGCATCCGTAGCGGCTTCCGCCTGATAACCAGCGAACATTTCCGAGTCAAAACAACTGGCATAATCGGAAGGCGAAAGTACCCTGGAAGACGTTTCCAGTCTGTAACTCAATAATCCAGCGGAGATAAAGGCGGCAAAACCAAGGCAAAAGAGCTTTTTCATGGCAGCGGTTATTTAGATCGTTCTTAACGGGCGGTGGTGCCCGGTTAAGAAATGTGCACGTTAAATTAACATTTTCAAGCCCCACGCCGGATTAATTTTCGCGGATTTTTTTTGGAGAAATATTCTCCTTAGGTTTGTACGACCTCTGAGAATTTCTCTATCATTTTTCTCCCTGGTCAATATTGTTTGCTGAAGATTTTTAAGTGTCGGGATGGGCAGCAAACAAGGCGTACAACGTCCGCCGGGTGGCGGAAACAAAGACCAACAGACGAACTAAAGGCTGAGAAACAAAAGAATTAAACCATTCAGTATATGGCCAAGTACATTTTTGTGACCGGAGGAGTAACGAGCAGCCTGGGCAAGGGCATTATTGCGGCCAGCCTGGCGAAGCTGTTACAGGCAAGGGGATTGCGGGTGACGATCCAGAAATTTGATCCGTATATCAACGTGGATCCCGGTACACTCAATCCTTACGAGCATGGCGAATGCTTTGTGACTGAAGACGGTGCCGAAACGGACCTCGACCTGGGCCATTACGAACGATTTCTGAATATTCATACCTCGCAGGCGAACAATGTAACCACCGGGCGCATCTACCAGACGGTGATCAACCGCGAAAGGGCCGGTGATTTCCTTGGGAAGACGGTGCAGGTTGTACCGCACATCACCGACGAGATCAAGCGGCGCATGTTGTTGCTGGGCAAGGATGGAAAATATGATGTGGTGCTGACCGAGATTGGCGGTACGGTGGGTGACATCGAGAGTTTACCCTTCATAGAAGCGGTGCGCCAGTTGCAATGGGAATTACCCGACGAAGACGTGATGGTAGTGCACCTCACGCTGATCCCTTATTTAAAAGCCGCGAAGGAACTGAAGACGAAGCCTACCCAACACAGCGTAAAGATGCTGAGTGAAACAGGGGTACACCCGGATGTCATCGTATGCCGTACGGAAGAGCCGCTGGGCAATGATATCAAACGCAAGATCGCGTTGTTCTGTAACGTGAAGCAGGAGGCGGTGATCGAAGCGATGGATGCATCCACGATCTACGAGGTGCCGTTGCTGATGCTGCGGGAGAAACTGGACCTGATCTGCCTGAAAAAAATGCAGATCCCGCACGAGGAAGAGCCGCAGCTGGACAAATGGAAAGAATTCCTGGACAAGCTGAAATACCCGAAGAGCAAAGTAACCATTGGTCTTATCGGGAAATATGTTGAACTGCAGGATGCTTATAAATCTATACTGGAGAGTTTTGTACACGCGGGCGCGATCAATGAAGTAAAGGTGCAGGTGGTGAACGTACACAGCGAGTATATCACTGACGAGAACGTTGCGGAAAAGCTGGACGGTCTCGACGGATTACTCGTGGCGCCCGGGTTCGGGATGCGTGGTATCGAGGGTAAGATCGTCGCCGTGCGTTATGCGCGGGAAAACGGCCTTCCTTTCTTTGGTATCTGCCTGGGCATGCAGATGGCGGTGATCGAATTCGCCCGTACGGTGCTGGGCATGCCGCATGCGCATTCCACCGAAATGAACCAGAGTACGGAAGACGCGGTGATCAATATGATGGAGGAACAGAAAAAGATCAAGATGATGGGCGGCACGATGAGACTGGGCTCCTACCCTTGCGTTATTCGCGAAGGTTCGCTGGCGCACAGGATATACGGGGACACGGAGATA
>JAJTCI010000216.1 GCA_021323155.1 Chitinophagaceae bacterium
TGCTTGAAACCGGAGCGGTCAGGCTAAGTCCGAGTGTGCTTTGGTAGTCAAGGTGAACATTTAGGGCCAAGTGCTGTCCTGGTGAGCCAGGAAGTGGCGAAACATAATCAAAGGCTGGCGGATACGGTTCGAATGCGATGGGTAGTCTTACCGCGATATCACCGCGATATCGCCGCGATATCACCGGGAAGCGTCTGGATGCGGTTGGCAGGCCATTTTGATTCTAAAGGACTCCGACGGCGAGCCGAAGAAAGGCCTGGCCGTACGCAACAACCAAGAATTGGCAGGGAACTACAGGCCGCTCTTTAGTGATTGTAGAGCGGCAAACGGTGCCGGAGGGCCTGTAAGTCAATAAGTAAGCAGCTTTTTGATGGAAGCATCCAGCCTGTCACGGGCAAGGAACTGCTTCTCAAGCTCGAGGTTGAAGGGGACTGGCGTATCGAGCGAGGCGCACCTGAGGACCGGGGCGTCCAGTAATTCAAAACAATGTTCTGTGATCCAAGCGCTTATCTCGCCGCCGAGACCGCCGATGAGGGTGTCTTCGTGCAGGATGAGCACCTTACCGGTTTTCTCTACGGAAGACCTGATGGCGTCGTAGTCCAGGGGTAAGAGTGTGCGCAGGTCAAGTACCAGGATAGAGATATCGTCATGTTCTGATTGGTATTCCGTGGCCCAGTGAACACCGGCGCCGTAGGTGATGATGGTTAAGTCTTCGCCTTGCTTTACCACCCTGGCTTTCCCAATTTCGATTTCATAATACCCGGCAGGCACCTCGCCACTGATACTGCGGTAAAGGGCTTTGTGCTCGAAATACATCACGGGGTTCGGATCGTTGATGGCCGCGATGAGAAGGCCCTTTGCGTCGTAAGGGGTGGAAGGATACACCACTTTCAACCCTGGTGTGTGCACGAACCAGGCTTCATTGCTCTGGCTGTGGAAGGGACCGGCACCGACTCCACCGCCCGTAGGCATGCGTATCACCACGTCGGCTTGCTGGCCCCAGCGGTAATGGATCTTCGCGAGGTTATTGATGATCTGGTTGAACCCGACCGTGACGAAATCAGCGAACTGCATTTCCATCATGCTCTTGAAGCCTTCGAGGCTGAGTCCCATCGCCGAGCCTACTATGGCACTTTCGCACAAAGGCGTGTTACGGACCCGTTCCTTTCCATATTTCTGAACGAAGCCATCCGTGATCTTGAATGCGCCGCCGTATTCCGCAATATCCTGCCCCATTAATACCAGGTTGCTATGCACCTGCATGGACTGGTCAAGACCCTCTTTGATTGCATCGATAAAACGAAGGGGAGACGCCTCGTCTCTTTCCGTTTTTATCCCTTGCGTATTGGATACAGCGAATTGTTTCACCGCGTATACATCATTCACTCCTTCAGCAACGTCTGGTTTAATCTCGCCGGCTTCAAAAGCGAGTTTCAACTCTTCCTCGATATAGGCCTTAAACTCATTCCTGGCGTCAGCCACTTCCATTTCTGTCAGTACCTGCTCCTGCACCAGGAACTGTTCGTAGTTTTTGATCGGATCTTTCCGGCCCCATTCTTCAAACAGTTCCTTTGGTACATACTTCGTTCCGCTGGCTTCTTCATGACCGCGCATGCGGAATGTCATGCACTCAACCAGGTAGGGCTTTTGTTCTCTTATGCAGTAGTTACGTATGCCTTTAATGGTATCATAGACCGACAGGACGTTGTTACCATCAACCTGCACTCCTTCCATACCGTAACCCCGGGCTTTCTCCACCAGGCTTTCACAGCGGTATTGTTCGTTTACCGGTGTGCTCAGGCCATAACCGTTATTCTCAATGATGAAGATCACAGGCAGGTCCCAGACAGCGGCTACGTTCAAGGCTTCATGAAAATCACCTTCGCTGGTACCCCCATCGCCTGTAAAAGCGAGGGATACTTTGTTTTCCTTCCGGAGTTTATGCGCCAATGCTACGCCATCTGCAATAGCCAGCTGCGGACCGAGATGAGAGATCATCCCGCAGATATGATGTTCCTTATTGCCAAAATGAAAACTTCTTTCTCGTCCCTTGCTGTAACCGTGCTTATTTCCCTGCCATTGCATGAACAGTTTTCGCAAGGGCATTTGCCGGCAAGTGAATACACCAAGGTTACGGTGCAGTGGCATGATCCATTCATCCTCGTCCAGTGCAAGTGCAGCCCCCACAGATATCGCCTCCTGGCCGATGCCACTGAACCATTTGCTGATCCTTCCCTGCCGCAATAACAACAGCATTTTCTCTTCGATCATCCTTGGTAAAAGGAGGTTGCGATAGATGTGTTTCAGCTCGTCGTTGGATAACTGCCTGCGGAGAAATTGCATGGTGCTAAGATAATAAGATGGAGTACAGTCCCATCATCATTCTTTAACCTTCCTTAACCTTTCAGTCAAGTTGGTTAACCGTCCGCAGGCAGGACCAGAAATAGTTTTGCAACACTAAAACAACCGACATGCAAAGGATCATCGCGCTGCTTATCATGCTTACTTCCTTTTCCGCCGCGGCACAAACCTCCACGATCAAAGGAAAGGTATGGGACACAGCATCCAATAAAGGACTGGCTTATGCCACTATATCGCTGGTGAGGGCTAAGGACTCGACGCTGGTACTATTCACAAAAGCCGATTCAACAGGGACATTCCAGATAAAAAAGATCGAACAGGGTGAATACCTGGTCTCCACGTCCTATGTAGGCTTTTTGCCTGCCTGGAAACCGGTCACCGTAAGAAGCGAAGCAGTGGACATGGGCAAAATCGAGATGACCGATGTAAAATACACCGATGAGATCGTAGTGAAAGCCAAGCGGCCACCGGTGACGATGACCGGCGATACGTTAGAGTTCAATACAGAAAATTTCAAGACACAGCCCAACGCGGTGGTGGAGGACATGCTCAAGAAAATGCCGGGCATCACGATCGACAGTGACGGAACCGTGCGTGTAAACGGGCAGCGTGTAAACCGTGTGCTGGTGAATGGAAAGGAGTTTTTTACCGGCGATCCTAAACTGGCAACGAAAAATCTTAGTGCCGATGCTGTAGATAAGGTTCAGGTGTTTGATAAGAAGAGCGACCAGGCAGCATTCACAGGCGTAGATGATGGCAACAGTGAGAAAGCGATCAACCTGAAACTTAAAAAGGACAAGAACAATTCATTATTCGGCAGGTTAACCGGCTCGGCGGGAGATAACTGGCGGTATGACGCACAAGGTAATATCAATCGTTTCAAAGGGGAACAGCAGTCTTCATTCCTTGGCATGGGTAACAATACGAACAGGCAGGGCTTCTCCATGTCTGACATTCTGAACTTCACCGGTGAAATGGCGCGTGGGATGCGTGGCGGCGGCGGGATCTCTATCCGGACCGGCCCACCATCTGATAACAATGGCCTGCCGGTAACCGGTATGGGACAGAACCAACAGGGTGTAGCGAAAACTTACGCAGGCGGCCTCAACTATAACGATACCTGGAATAAAAAGACGTCAGTAAACGCCAGTTTTATCGCCAGTGATGTTGATTTGAATACTGCCAGGAACATAGCCCGACAATACCTGTTTCCCGGAAACAATTATAATTACACGCAGCAGTCGACCAGTGACAGGAAGGTGCAGCAACAAAGGCTCAATTTTTCCCTTGATCACCAGTTCGACAGTCTTCACTCGTTGAAGGTGACGCCCCAACTCAGTTTCCAAAAGAGCACTAGCAAAACTTTGAGCAATTACATATCCGAGACGCCATCGAAGGCAATAATCAACAATGGCTCATCAGAGAATGTTTCGAAAGCTGATGGAATGAACTTCGCCAGCACCTTCCTTTTCAGGAAGAAATTCAATAAAAAGGGTAGAACGCTCGCGGTAAATGGTGACATACAATACAACCATAGTGAATCGAAAGGATGGCAGCAATCCGCGTTCACTACTTATGCCGGCAGCACTCCAGACGATTCCCTGGTGAACCAGCACAACAAGGCGGATGCCGTCACTCGTTCTTATACCACGAATGTTACCTATACTGAACCGTTGGATAAAAGGTCGCTCGTTGAAATGAATGTTTACAACAGTCGCAGCGTGGGCGAGAGCGAACGGAACACGTACGACTTTGACAACAGCTCTGGGAAACATGACGCGTTAAACGCCGCACTGAGCAACTCGTTTCGCAGTAACTATTCCTACCTGGGCGGCGGACTGCATTATAAAGGGAACCGCACCAAATTCAATTTTACGGCGGGGGCATCGCTTCAATCCGCGGAACTGAAAGGTTTGAACAAAACTTCCGGTACCACGGTAAAACAAACCTTCACCGACGTATTACCGGATGCCAGCCTGCAGTGGAAGTTGAGTCAATACAGGAATTTTACACTCTCTTATAATACCAATACACAGCAGCCTTCGGTGCGGCAGTTGCAGCCCGTAGCGGATGTGAGTGATCCACT
>JAJTCI010000217.1 GCA_021323155.1 Chitinophagaceae bacterium
CTGCGAACCTTATTTTTGAAATGCAAATATATCCTCAACCAAAAAACAGTTTTTGTTATGGCGATCAAAATAACAGAAGAATGTATCAACTGCGGAGCCTGTGAACCGGAATGTCCCAATAATGCGATCTATGAAGGTGGTGTGGAATGGGCGATGGCCGATGGCACTACCGTAAAAGGGCCATATACGCTCAAGGATGGCAGCGTGGTAGACGCGAACGACCGCCTTGCACCAATAGCTACCGATATCTATTATATCTCACCGGACAAGTGCACCGAGTGCCAGGGTTTCCACGAGGAGCCCCAATGCGCCGCGGTATGCCCGGTTGACTGCTGTGTGCCCGACGAAATGTACCGCGAGACGGTTGACGAACTGCTTGTTAAGAAAGAGAAGCTGCACATCTGATGTGCCGACATTAAAATGTGCGAAACTTTTCCCGGTCAAATGCTTGCAAAAGCCAAAACCGGTGTTTAGTTTTAGGATACTATTCTATGCTGCTTTTAGCAGCATTCATAACGGCGGGTGATATTTCCCGTCTTACAACTGAAAGGTGAAGAGGCTCCGTAGGTTTCTTCACCTTTTTATTTGGTGTAGAATCATTTTCTTTGCTTCACACAAGCTCCACAGATGAAAAAACGCATTGCCCTTGTTACGGGCGGGTTCAGCGGCGAAGCAGCGATCAGTTACAAAAGCGCCATCACGGTAGGCAATAACCTCGACAGGGAGAAATTCGACGTCTACAAGATAGACATCAATCCATCCGGTTGGTTCTACGAAGCCGAGGATGGCCAACGTTCGGTAGTGAACAAGGAAGACTTTTCCATCCTGGCCAATGGCCATAATGTCACCTTCGATGCCGTACTGATGTGCATGCACGGTACCCCGGGTGAAGATGGCAAACTCCAGGGGTATTTCGATATGCTGAACATACCCTATACCAGCTGCGACGCGGCTACCTCTGCACTCAGTTTTAATAAACGGTATACGGTGGCAGTTGCCTCCTTCGCCGGTATCAGGGTCGCGAAGTCGGTGCACCTGTTCAAACACACACCTGTAGCCGCATCCACCCTGCTCACCCAGTTGCAATTACCCGTGTTCGTGAAGCCAAACAACGGCGGTAGCAGCATCGGCATGAGCAAAGTGGCAAAAGGGGATGAACTGGAAAGCGCTATCGGGAAGGCTTTCGGGGAAGACGACCAGGTACTGGTAGAGGAACATATAAAAGGAAGGGAATTCACCATCGGGGTATTCAAACATAAGGGAAGCATCATCACGCTGCCTATTACGGAAGTCATCAGCAAAAAGGACTTCTTCGACTATGAAGCGAAGTACGAAGGCATGAGTGAGGAGGTCACGCCCGCGCAGGTCGACGAAGCGGTGGCCGCGAAAGTGCGCCATTCGGCACAGAGGATCTATGAATTGCTCAACTGCCGGGGCATCGTGAGGATCGATTTCATCTACAACGAAGAGGCTGGTGAACCCTATATGCTGGAGGTCAACACCGTGCCCGGCCAGAGTGAAGCCAGCATCGTACCGCAACAGGTAAAGGCAATGGGCTGGACTTTAAAAGATTTTTATACGGCCGTGGTGGAAGAATGCTTTCAATAGCCTTAACATTGTAATCTGAAATTATTAGCTGGTGTTTAAATTTATAACGTCGAGGCCGCTTTGGGTGAATATTCTTGCTGTGATCGTGCTGATCCTTCTCATCCTGATCCTCTTTTTCTCTATCATCGGGTTCCTGACCCGCCACAATAAATACGAATCGGTGCCTTCCGTGATCGGCCAGCAGTACGACCAGGCGGTGCAGGCGCTGGAGGCAAAGGGATTCGATGTGGAGATCCAGGATTCCGTGTACATAGATACGGCCGCGAAGTATTCCGTAATCAAACAATCACCGGAACCAGACGCGGTAGTAAAAGCCAACCGGACCGTCTACCTGACCGTAAACCGTACAGTAGCACCACTGACAACTGTTCCCAACATGGTGGGATTCTCATTCCGCAGCGCGGAGCTGATGTTGCAAAGCCTCAGCCTGAAGTTGGGAGATACATCCTACCGTCCTGATATCGCCCGCAACTCGGTCTTGGAAATGCGGTACGAGGGCAAACCGATCGTCGCAGGCACCAGGATACCCATGGGTAGTTCCGTCGGCTTCGTGCTGGGCAGCGGAAAGGGTACGGAAGAGCGCCCGGTACCGGATATCATTGGTATGACGCTCGGCGAGGCGCGTGCGTATCTCTCGTCATTCCAGGTGAGCATAGGCTCCATCGTCCCGCCGGCACTCGCAGGCAATGAAAACGCTTATATCACTCGAACAGATCCTCCGAGATATTCAGAACCCACACCTGGCCAGCGGGTATTGAACCGTATCAGGCCGGGCGAGATCATGACAGTATGGGTGAGCCCCTCCAAGCCAGTGGTCATTGATACCGGCACGAGTCCGCCGCCGCCACCACCGGAGGAAAATTAAAAACAAGAACATGCGCAGTATTTCTGTTGAAGAAGTCAGGAAAAGAATGAACGAAGGCGAGGAACTGAACCTCCTTGACGTGCGGGAAGACCATGAACGCAAGGATTTTCATATCGGTGGCACGCACTACCGCCTTCGCCGCCTGCAGGATATGGACACCGAAGAGATCGATCACCTGAAGAACGAGGAAGTGATCTGTTATTGCAAAAGCGGGCAACGCAGCGCCATGGCCTGCCTCATCCTGGAACACCTGGGCTTCACCAATACGGCCAACCTGGTAGGCGGGGTGACCGAATGGAAAGAAAAATTCCCTCAATAATCCTTATGACAAGATCAAGCTGGTTGATGGTTGCCTTTGTAGTTGTTGCGGCGTGTTCCGCGCCGAAGAAGGCGAAAGTGGGAGAGGAGAAGATACCGGAAATATACGGCACATGGTTCCAGGATGGCGATACCACGGTCGCCTGCTATATCGTTCAAAATAAGGAAAGCCTGGTCTTTCTTTCAGGTAAACAAACATCAAAAGGTCATTTTAAAAGTTCATACGAGGTGATCGCCTCCGACTGGAACGCGAACGCGATCCTGTCGAACAATCACCAGACGCTAAGCTGGAATGACCGCAAATGGACCAAGGGTAGCTTTCCTTTTCCCAATATCTCCGGTAACTGGTATGAGAATGGCGAAGCGGCTAAACGGATCTCCATTACGCAGGACGGAACAAAGCTGGTAATGGATAACGGCGCTGAAAAGCTTTACGGATATTTCTATACCACCAACGGGGTGTACTCCACCACCAACAATAACTACGGCACGTATTCACCGCTTACGAAAACGATGTCCTGGGGTAACAAGATCTGGAAGCGTGCCGCCCAGTAGGATGCGGGTACTATCCTTCGCTTAAATTTGCATATTTATAATTGTGAGCCATGAGAAACTTCACGCGCCCGGCGATCATTCTTCTATTACTCTTGTCGACTCGATTCAACGCTTCTGCCGATGAAGGAATGTGGCTGCCACAGTTGCTCCAATCGCTGAACGAGACGGATATGAAAAAGCGGGGCATGAAGATCAGCGCGGCGGATATATATAGCGTCAACAAAGGCAGCCTGAAAGACGCCATCGTGAGTTTCGGGGGCTTCTGCACCGCCGAAGTGATCTCTGATAAAGGATTACTGCTCACCAATCACCATTGCGGCTTTGATAAGATACAGGACCACAGTACGCTTCAGAATAATTATATCCGGGATGGATTCTGGGCAAGAAACATGAATGAAGAATTACCGAACCCCGGGCTTACCGCAACATTTATTATCCGTATTGAAGAGGTCACCGCCACCATTCTTAAGAATATTCCTAACGGCTTAGTGGATAAAGAACGGCAGGCACTGGTCGATAAGAACATCGATGCACTAAAAAAAACGGCTAAAAAAGAACCCTACCAGGAAATACTCATCAAGCCTTTCTTCGAGGGAAACAAATACTTCCTGTTCGTTACAGAGGTATACAAAGACGTGCGGATGGTAGGCGCGCCGCCTTCCGCTATTGGAAATTTCGGCAAGGATACCGACAACTGGATGTGGCCAAGGCATACCGGTGATTTTTCCTTGTTCCGTATCTACGCAGGGAAAGACAACAAGCCGGCAGAGTATTCCGCTGAGAATGTTCCCTACAAACCAAAACGTTCGCTGAAGCTTTCACTGGACGGTGTGAAGGAGAATGACTTTACCATGGTGTTCGGTTTTCCTGGCAGAACCTACCAGTACCTGCATTCCGCAGCTGTTCAGCAAATAATGGAAGTGAATGACCCCGCTAAGATCAAAGTGCGCGGTAACATTCTGGCCATCATGAATGATTTCATGCGGAAAGATGAACAGGTGAAGATCCAGTACGCGGCGAAATATGCGAGCGTGGAAAATGCGTACAAAAAATGGCAGGGGGAAATACTGGGACTTCGTGCGACAGGC
>JAJTCI010000013.1 GCA_021323155.1 Chitinophagaceae bacterium
CTGTCTTTGGCCAATACAAGGTTAGCGATCATCTTATCATCGGTAGCCGCGCCTTTCAGCTGCAATAGTTCCTTTGCATTCGCGACTGCGGCGGACCACTTATCGAGTTTGTATTGCGCACGTAAAAGACCACGCATCGCGTCAAGTTTTACATCCGCCTGCGTGGCGATCTCTTTCAGCCGTGTGAAATATTCCTCCGCCTTGGAATAGTCCATCAGTTCAAAATAACTGATCCTTGCCGCGAGCAGTGTAGCGCGCTCCGCAAACTTATTCGGCGCCCTGGCCGCCACATTAGCATAATGCACCAGCGCGTCATCGAAGTCCTTCTTTCCATTCAGTATCTCAGCTGCGTGGTAATTAGCGTCGATGTAATAGCGCCCGTCGGGGAACTTCGCCAGGTATGTCTGGAAACTCCGCAGCGCGTTGTCCAAGCTCTGGTTGTTGAGTTGTATCTGCGCCGCCGCGTAGGTAAGCGAATCCTCCTCGCTGTAGCTGATCTCCTTGCCGTTATTCTTCATGAACGTGACAAACTCGTCCGGTTGCCCGTTCTCTATGAATATGCTGCGGATATATTCGATCGCGTCTTCACTCTCGGTAGAGTTCGGATAAGCAGATACCAGCTTTTTGAAATTATCCAGCGCCTTAGTATTGTCATTCAGGTTGAAATAGGCTACCCCCAGCTTCAGGTATGCCTGTGGGTAAAGACTTTCTCCTTTGGTGTTCTTCAACAAGCGGGTCAATGGATCAATAGCCTCGCGGAATTTCTCATCACCCAGGTAAGTATTGGCGACCTCCAGCTGCGCATCAGCGATCAGGTCGGATGATGGGTACCGCACCTCCATACTCTGCAAGAGGCTGATCTTTTCCGTTTGCTTATTGGAAGCGCCTGCAATGATCGCCTTCTGGAACAACGCATAATCTGCACCTGCTATACCCAGCCGCATCACTGTCTCGTACATCTGCAAGGCCTGGCTGTAGCTCTTATTCATAAAATGGGCGTCAGCCGCGCGCAGATAGGCATCGTGTTGCACACTGGTGGATGAGGCGGTGATCGTTTTAGCTACCTGTTCAAAAAAGCCAAGCGCCTGCCGGTATTGCCCCGCATTTAAATGTGCATAGCCAAGCGTGTACCGTGCGTGGGAAGGATTCACTTCTTCGTTTGTCTGTGGATTCGTAAGGTAACGGTTCAGGAATGTGATCGCCTGGTCCGGGCGATTGGTACGGAAGCCGATCTCGCCTTTCCAGAAATTCGCGTAAGGAAGCAACGCCGTGTTATAGGGAACAGTCATCAGGCGATCGATTAGTTCCTCCGCTTTTGTCAGTTGCTGATCATTCACCAGCTCTACCGCCCTTCCATACAATACGCGCGGGTATACCTTTTTAACGTTCTCGCTCTGAGCGCTGAGGCTTTCAAACAGCGCCAGTGCGTCAGCGAAGTTGGCGCTATTGGCCATCACGGCTACCAGCAATTCCTTTGATTCCTGCAGGTAAGTCGACCGTGGGTAATCGGCGATGAAGGATTGCAGCTCGGTTAAGGCGATGTCATTGTAGCCCAGCTCATAAGAAAGCTTGGCGTAGTTGAATCGTGAAACTTCTTTCTGGAACGCGTTACTGCTGTTGGTGGCGCAGAATAGGAACGCATTCCTTGCATTGGCTTTTTGGCCTGTCTTCAGGTAGGCATCGGCCAGCAGGTACATGCTGTTCTGTGCAAGCGAATCTTCCTTCCCGCCCAGTTGCTTAAAGCCTTCGATAGCCTTTGTCCAATTGGACGCTGCATAATAAGAGTAGGAAAGCTCATACAGGTCCTCTCGTTTTACCTTGGCGGTCTTACTCACATATTCTTCCAGGTAAGGAAGGGCCTTGGCGAAGTCCCGGTTTTCGAAATAAGCATGGCCCACCAGGTGCTTTAACTGCACGCTATAATACTGGCTGCCTCTTTTTAATGCCGCCTCCCCGTATTCGATCGCTTTGTCCCGCTGCCCGTTGAAATAATATATCTGGGCGATATAATAAGGAACCACCTTTTCATAGGTAGGTTCTTTCTCTACCAGCTGGAAACTTTCCAGTGCCTGTTTGTAATTCTTTTCCGTGAAGAGGATGAATCCATAGTAATAATTCGCGTCTATGTAATTAGGGTCGATCTTTATCTGGCGGATACTATTGAAGAGTGGTTTCGCCATCGCGAACTGCTGTAGCGTAAAATAAGCATAGCCCTGGTGGAATTTCATCTCCGCGATCTCGCGGTTGCTCAGGTTGCTCACGTTGGTCTTCCCGTAATACTCCAGCGCCCTGGGAAAATCCTGCTTGCGGTAAAAATACTCGGCCAGCTGGAAGCTCATGATCTGAACCCTCGGCGTATTATGCTCCAGCGCGATGAATTCTTCGGCAGCGGTCTCGGCGGTGGGATCGTTCAAACGAAGCCCACAAGCGATCGCGTAATACTTAGACTCTAACTGGATGGTAGTGGAAAGATTGCTGTAGGGTTGCCCGGACGCCGCGAGTGATTTAAAAAGCGGGTAAGCCAGGCTGAACTGCTCTTTCTGGTAAAGTTCCTTCGCCAGCTTGAAATCTTCATCCGGGTCATTATGGAATTTTGAACCCTGGGAAAAACCATTGATACCAGCAAGAAGGAAAAAGAATACTACCAGGATCTTACAGCGTACTGTCATATTTCGCTAACGTGGGTGATGAAGCAAATATTTCTGTTTGTCTCTTAACGAAACGCAAAAGCTAGCACTAAGTTACTTAACAGCCAGCCAAAGCAACAACCATTCCATGAATGTGGATAATCTTCCACCCCAGTTTTTTTTAACAACAGGTGTGGGTATCGCCTCGCCGGGCCTTCACCAACAACATGTGATTTGTATTTTTGATTGGTTCTATGAAACCAAACTAACCGCATGAAAAAACTTCTTTCTATTCGTTACTCCGCCGGCGCATTCAATTTCTCGATGCTCGTCTTACGCCTGGCCTTCGGCATCCTCATGATCGCCCAGCACGGTATGCCCAAGCTGATGGACTTTGAAAAGAAAGCCGCTGACTTCTACGACCCCATCGGTATCGGTAGCCAGGCTTCACTCATTATCGTTTTATTCGCCGAGATATTCTGTAGCTTTTTTATCGTACTTGGACTTTTCACCCGCCTGGCGGTGATACCGCTGATCATCCTGGTGACCGTAGCATTCTTCGGGAGGCACGGCGGAGCTATTGCCCACGGTGAAATGGCCTTATTGTACCTTGCCGCCTATATCGTATTACTGTTTTGCGGTCCAGGGCGCGCCAGCGTGGACGGCATGATCAAAAAATAATCAGGTATTTATGTATGAAACGCTCACCCAGGTACGCGTTCGGTACGCGGAGACCGACCAGATGAACGTCGTTTATTATGGCAATTACGCCCAGTACTTTGAAGTGGGTCGCGTGGAAAGCATCCGAAATCTCGGCGTAAGCTATAAGGACATCGAAGAAGCCGGTGTGATCATGCCCGTGGTGGAAATGCACGTCAAATACCTCCGGCCCGCGAAATATGACGATCTCCTCACGATCAAAACCACGTTAAGACAACTGCCACCGGAACACCGCATAGAATTTTTCCAGGAAGTTTTCAATGAATCAGGAAAACTACTCACCAGTGGCCGCGTAGTGCTAGTGCTCTATTTCCTCGATGCGGCCACCAATGAAAAGACCCATATGCCGGCAAACCTTACGGAAAAGTTGTCGCCGTTCTTCCCTGCTAAGTAAGGCGGTTATTGATCTGGTTGTCGATCAGCCGGAAAAGATGGTAAGGCTTGTAAATGCGCCAGGTGGGTATATCCATCAGCTCGATGTAATAGTTTAGCTTTTTCTTCTTGAAATCATGCTGGGTAGCTTCCGGCATATTCAGGCTGACGATCCACCCGTTCTCGTCTGAAACATCGTCATACCATTCTTCATAATATTCTCTGTCGCTGCTATGAAAATTAAGCACGTTCTCCGTGATCAAAATGAACTTACTGATACCCTCCTTTTCCATCAGGTCGATCACATCCCGCTTCAACGTCATAATATCGTTCTCGATCGCGTCGTTCCACTCCCCCAGCATCTCGATCACCGCGAAATTCAACTCGTAATCCACATAGATCACTTTGATATAAAGAGTCTTGCTGCCGAAGTCGTCCCACTGCGGATGGATATAATAATTGTAAACGGTTTGAGAATATTCGAACTCGCTGTACACCCGGCCATAGAACGGCGACTTCGGGTCTTCCTCCGAAGTATAAATATGGCGCCAGTTGTAAAATGGTTCTATCTCGTGCATACCGCCCAAAGTTCTTTCAAAGAAACAAGGTTACAAAAACGAAACCAAGGTGCGGTAGCTAAATTGTTTTTAAAATACCAGTGCGTTTTATCAATACAATGCTAAAAATTTATTATCACAGGAAGATTGGCTTATCCAGCTTCATAGCAATGCGGTATGCTGCGTTCATCAACCCTACGTGACTGTAGGCCTGCGGGAAATTCCCCCACTGGCTGCCATCCGCTTCGTCAATGTCTTCACTGAACAGGTGCAGGTGATTGGAATACTGAAGCAGGTTCTCGAACTCTTTCACCGCGTCGTCCACGCGTCCCACTGCTGCGAGCGCCTCAACATACCAGAACGCGCAGATCAGGAACGTCGCCTTCGGCTTACCGAAATCATCCGCATGCAGGTAACGGTAGAACAATCCCTTCGGGGTACGCAACTCTTTTTCCAGCCCGATGAGATGGTCCCTCGCCTTCTGCGAATTCGGGTCCAGGTAGTTCATCATGATCAGTTGCAGCGTACTGGCGTCAAGGTGCTTACTGCCGGCCGCGTTCGTGTACACCTTTCGTTCGGCATCGTAGCAACTTTCGATATGCGTGGCGGCGCGGTCACGCAACGCGACCGCCCTTTGTTCAAGGTCTTTATTCTCGATGATCCGCGCCATCTTGATCGCGGCATTACATCCCGCCCACTGGAACAAGTTGCTGTAACAATGGATGTTCGCCATATTGCGGAATTCCCAGATACCTGCATCCTTCTCGTCGATGGTAAACTCGATCTTCGCCAGTACGTACTCGATCCATCGCGCTGAATCCTTCCGCTCGGCGAAGATGAACCGGTGGTCGCTGTACAACGGGAGCAATGAGATCAGTACCTGCCCATAGATATCGTTCTGGATATGCTCCGCAGCCTGGTTGCCGATGCGTACGGGCTTGTTTCCCATGTATCCTTCCAGGTCCGCTTCGAACTCGTAAAGGTTCTTCTGGCCGGTGATGCTATAAAGCGGTTGGTATCGCTTATCCTCGTTGAATGAAATATCAGTGATGTAGTTGAAGTAACTCTCAAACTCCTCGAAGTGGCCGATGTGATAAAGCGATGTCAGCACGTAATACGTATCCCGCAGCCAGCAATAACGGTAATCCCAGTTGCGACCGCTCCCCGGGTGCTCCGGCAGGCTCGTTGTGCTGGCAGCGATAATTGCACCGGTGTCTTCAAACTGGTGGATCTTGAGTACAAGTGCCGAACGGATCACATACGTCTGGTGGAACTGCGCAATGCTGGAACGCTTCACCCACGTTCTCCAGTAATCGATCGTCTGCATCAGGAAATGTTCCGCTGTAGTGGCGATCGCCGCTTCCAGCGGGCGACCGAAAGTAAGGATGAGATATTTCGTTTCATTCAGCACGAAGTACTGCTCATCCATGAGGTAATTGATCGCGATATTCGTAGTAAGCCGTATCCTTTCAGGGAACGCATGCCATTCGATATGACTACTGCCGCGATGTGGCTGCAGTTTCATCTGGCCGTACTCATAAGTGGGTTCGCACTTCACCCGGATCCTTGGCGAACCTTCCAATGGTTCCACCTTTCTTATCAACATCAGCGGTTTAAAGATCCGGTCAAACTGATAGAACCGGGGCGCATAATCCGTGATCCGGTATTTACCGGTAGCTGTAGATACTTCTGTACACAATATGTTGGTGTTATCCAGGTAATACTGCTTCGTCGTGTAATCATCCGCCGGTAAAATCGAGAACTCACCCCCCTTTTCTTTGTCCAGCAATCCGCCAAAAACAAAGGAACTGTCGAACCGCGGCCAGCAAAGCCATGGAATATTGGTGTCTTTATGAACATGCGCCAGGTAAGCGCAATTGCCGATCAAACCGGAATCGTAGGTATGTCTTGCCATGCCAGTTAAAAAATTATGTAATTCACTATCAATTACTTTACCAGAAATCACGACAACTCCCGCCTCTGGGATTTTCCGTATTTTGCTGCAATGAAACCAGTCATCGGCGGGCTCGGCGTAATACTAATCTTGTTGAATCTCCAGGCGAATGCCCAGGATACCACCCAGGTAAAGAAACCTGTTGCCATTGTATTTATGGCGCTTGGTGCTGGCGCCTCCACGGAGGGTTTGGCGGGTAAGTTCGGCGTCACCTACTTCAGTCGAAATAGAAATTGGGGACTGGGTTTCAGTGCCCGTGGGATTAGCCATCGAGCTGCTGCATTGCCGGCGGACTATCATCCCGGTACCGGCTTTTCCAGTAGTTCAGGCAGCACTCCAAAGGATGAAGTAGTGATCGTATCACTTGGTTACCTGTTGCGATTCCCCGGCAAGGCCGGGCGTGCCTATTTTTATACAGATGCAGGATTATCCATGGTGAGAAATACCTATTATACATTCGAACCCTATTCCCCTGGCTGGGGCGTGATTACCAGCTCGAAAAACTATAGAGATATAGAGCACGTGGAAACCCACGCTGGAATATATGCGAGCCCTCGAGTAAATTATTCATTCAATAATTGGCTCGGTCTCCAGGCATCTGTATTGGCCTTGTACAGCAAACCCAAATCAGTCGCCGGCGTTGAACTGGCGCTCCTGATCGGTAACCTGAAGTAGCTGACCTTCTCTTGGCACATTTTCACATTTCACCGTTGACCATTCACCATTCACATTACTCGTTCTTCCCCTGCAACATCGGTACAAAAGAAAAAAGGTCAAAAGCTTCTTCGCTTAAAGATCCATCAGGCAGTTTAGTGATACGTAGCATACGTTGCGCTCCGTCCGAGTCAACCGGGATCACCATCAATCCACCCGTTTTCATCTGATCGATAAGTTTAGGAGGAATGAATGGCGCCGCCGCGGTGATGATCACCTTATCGAATGGCGCATATGCGGGCAGTCCTTCGAAGCCATCTCCATAGAAGAATTTGATATTGGGATATTTGGCCCGGAACACAAAATCCTTATGCTTGTCGTATAGCTTCTTCTGGCGCTCGATGGTAAATACCCGGGCACCCATCTCGGCCAGTACTGAAGCCTGGTATACGCTTCCCGTCCCGATCTCCAGCACTTTCTCGCTGGGCTTCACATTTAATAACTGGCTTTGATATGCTACCGTGTATGGCTGTGAAATGGTTTGTCCTTCACCGATCGGGAAAGCCCGGTCTTCATACGCGATCTTATCAAACGCGGAGTCCAGGAAATAATGACGCGGGATATTATTGATCGCACTGAGCACGTTCTCGTCAGTGATGCCTTTATCCCGCAACTGCTGTACGAGCTGCTTGCGCATCCCTTTGTGCTGGTAACTGTCCTCAAGCTTCCTCGTCATAACACAAAGTTACCGCTAAGTTACCCCCACCGCCGACGTGTGGACATAAAAAAGCTGTGAAGAATTTCTTCACAGCTGGTCGGTGATTCAATTTTGTAAAGTGAGCCACCCTTGTATTGTTGATTGTATCCGGCTACTTTAGTTTCATGTCTTTTATAATCCCATCTATCTTCCCCTGCAACTCCTTCTCCTTCGCATCATACTCCTCCCTGCTGCCCAACTTAGTATTCACGCTGAAATAGAATTTAATCTTTGGCTCTGTACCACTGGGCCGTGCGGATATCTTGCTGCCGTCCTCCAAAATGAACTGTAACACGTTACTTTTGGGCAATTCGATCTTCCATTCCTTTCCTGTCGCTAAGTGCTTTCCTTTTTGCAGTTCGTAATCGAGCAGTTCCACTACAGGCGATCCATTGATCGTCTGGGGCGGGTTATCCCGGTAGCCCTCCATCATTTCGGCGATCTCCTTTTGACCGTTCATGCCTTTCTTCGTGATACTGATCAGGCTCTCGAGGTAGAAACCATACTTGATATACAAGTCCAGCAGTTTGTCAAAAAGACTTTTACCGTTTTGTTTCTCCACTGCGGCCATCTCGCAAAGCACCGCGACAGCACTGATCGCGTCTTTATCACGCGTACCACTACCGATCATCAGCCCGAAGCTTTCTTCTCCGCCAACCACGTAATTCTCTTTCCCTTCTTTTTCCCTGATCAGCTGCGCGATCCATTTAAAACCGGTGAGTACATTATAGCAAGCCAACCCGTTCTGACGTGCTACTTCATTGATCATATCCGTGGTGACGATCGTGGACACCACCATATCGTTCGGTTGTGCGAGCCCTGCATTCTTTCGCGACTCCATGACATAAGTGAACGCAAGTACCGCCGTCTGGTTGCCATTCATCAACACCCACTCCCCTTTGTGATTCTTCACACCGATCCCTACGCGGTCGGCATCGGGATCCGTTCCCAATAGTATGTCCGCATCCAGCGCTTTCGCTTTCTGCAGCCCGATATTCATCGCTTCACTTTCTTCGGGGTTGGGGTACACTACCGTGGGGAAATTGCCATCGGGTGTCGCCTGTTCTTCCACGATCGTTACATTATCGAATCCATACCGCTTCAGGATCTCCGGCACCAACACGATCCCCGTTCCATGGATAGACGTGTAAACGACCTTGAGATCATGTTGCGCAGCCACCACTTCCGGGCATACACTCAGCGACTTCACCATATCCAGGTAAGCGTCGTCCATCTCCTTACCCATGACCCGGATGTTCGCCTCGCCACCGTCCCATTTCACATCATCCACGCTCCTGATCGCCTCCACTTCCTTGATCACGTACTTATCATGCGGTGGCACCAGTTGCGAACCATCGTTCCAGTAAGCTTTATAACCATTGTATTCTTTTGGATTGTGCGAGGCGGTACACATCACCCCGGCATCCATTCCCAGGTGGCGTATCGCGAAGCTCAGCTCAGGCGTAGGCCGCAACGCTTCAAACAGGTAAACGATCATACCATTCGCCGCGAAGACATTCGCCACCGTCTCAGCGAAAAAGCGGCTATTATTGCGGCTGTCGTGACCTATTGCCACTTTGATCTCTTTATCACCCCATGTTTTCTTCAGGTAATTAGCGAATCCCTGGGTAGCCATTCCCACCGTATACTTATTCATGCGGTTCGTACCTACTCCCATCAACCCCCGTAGTCCACCGGTACCGAACTCCAGGTTCTGGTAGAAAGAATCAACCAACTCGTCAGGCGATAATCTGCGAACAGCCTCTTTGGTTTCGTTATCATAATTACCGTTCAGCCAGATATTTACTTTATCCTGTATTGCTCCATCCATGTTTGCGTATTTTGAATTACGTGTAACCTGTAACCTGTTTTCAGGCCCGCAAGTTTACGACAAAACCCTCCAATTACAATTTACTGCCGTATGTTTGAATGTATGAAAAGGTGGAAGGCCGGTTATTGCCGGCAGCGGATATTGCGGCTAAAATTCATTCTGCTTGGCGCATTAATTTACACGATTTCCTTCTCACAGGACACAGCCACAATTACCGCCGATACATCGGTTCGCCAACCGGTATTTTTACACAAAGATTCAGCCTGGCCTTTTGGCGTTAGCCGGAAGGAGATCGAGAAAAAAGTAGGCGAAAGGATCAGTCGGCCACATAAAAAAAGAATTCGCTTCCTGGCTGCAGGTAATGTCCTCGCCTACACTGGTTCCATGCTCGCGTTAAACGAGATCTGGTACAAGGATTACCCGCGCAGCAGCTTCCATTTCTTCAATGACAATAATGAATGGCAACGGGTCGACAAGGCTGGTCACGCTTTCAGCGCCTATGTTGCCAGCCGCGCTTCCATGGAAATGTGGCGCTGGGCAGGTCTCAAACGCAAACAGCGCATCTGGATCGGCGGGATGAGCGGCGCGTTATACCAAACGGTCATTGAAACACTTGATGGCTTCAGCGCGGAATGGGGATGGAGCTGGGGCGACTTTGCCGCCAACATGGTGGGCAGTGGACTCGTCATTGGGCAGGAACTCGCCTGGGATGAACAGCGCATCAACTTAAAATACTCAACCCATCACACGAAATATCCAGCCGGCCATTTGCGTGAAAGGGCAGATCACCTCTTCGGAAAAAGTTTCGGTGAACGGATGTTCAAAGACTATAATGCGCAGACGATCTGGCTCAGCGCGAACCTCAAGTCCTTCCTTAAAACCTCGAACCTGCCTCCCTGGCTGAATCTAGCGTTTGGATATGGTGGCGACGGTATGTTCGACGCCAATGAGAACACCTGGACCGATGCCGCCAGCAATATGTTCGACCGGCGCGATATACCCCGGTACCGCCAGTTCTACCTGGCTCCCGACATCGACCTTACACGCATCAAGACAAGCAGTAAGTTCCTGAAGGTCATCTTATTTATATTGAATACCTTCAAATTCCCCGCCCCTGCCCTTGAACTAAGCCAGGGAAAGCTCCGTGCCCACCTGCTCTACCTGTAACCAGCAACCTGTACCCTCCAACTTGTTAAGAGGTCCTAAAAAAGGATGAGCAGTTTGCCATGAACTACAAACTTCGTAGATTGCATTACGAAACAAATCGTAATGATGGCAAATAAGCAGATTAAACCAACGGAAAGCGAGCTGGAGATCCTCCAGGTACTCTGGAGCCGCGGCACCGCAACCGTAAGAGATGTTCATGAGGACCTTGCGTCCTTCAAGGATTCAGGTTATACCACCACCCTCAAATTGATGCAGATCATGTTTGAGAAAGGATTGGTGAAAAGGGATGACAGCAGTAAAACCCATATCTACCAGGCCAACGTAAGCCGTGAGAGTACGCAGAAGCAAATGGTAGGTAAAATGGTTGACGCGCTCTTCCAGGGTTCATCAACACAGTTGGTGATGCAGGCTCTGGGTAACGCAACGCCCTCCAAAGATGAACTGGATGAGATCCAGAAAATGCTTGACAACCTGAAAAACAAATAAGTATGCCTTCTCTCTCCCAGTCCCCGCTGTTGCAGGCTTTGGGTTATGCTATTGCCAACAGTTTGTGGCAAATGGCTATGGTGTGGATCGTGTATGTGCTGCTGAACAGTCTTTTTAAATTTAGAAGCGAAACAAAGTACCGGATCGCGGTGGCCGCGCAGGTGACCGGGTTCGCATGGTTCCTGGTGACCCTGCAGTTTTATTACCAGCAGTGCAGCCAGGCCCTGCGTATCGCCGAAGCATTGTACCTGGAGAATGGCGAACAGGCCACCTACGTACTTGCTTCGTCCGACAATGCTTCATTGCTAAGTATTTTCATCAAAGCGGAACAGGTGCTCCCCTATTTGTCGGTGGCTTACCTCCTGCTTCTTGCATTCCTCGTCATTCGATGGCTGAAAGCATATAAGTATACGCAGATTGTTCGCCTGAACGGCTTGCACAAAATAGATGTAGACTGGAAACTGTTTGTCACGCGTGTAGCAGGACAATTGGGCATTAAACAGAAAGTGAGGATCTATTTATCTGAACTGGTGAATAGTCCTGTAACGATCGGTTTCCTGAAACCGGTGATACTGGTGCCGGTGGCCAGCTTTACGCACCTCACGCCGCAACAACTGGAAGCGGTGATCCTGCACGAACTGGCGCATATCAAACGCCATGACTATGTGCTGAATATCGTTTTGTCGATCATCGAACTGGGGTTATTCTTCAATCCTTTTACACGCCTCATCAATAAGTCTATTTCTAAAGAACGGGAGAACAGTTGCGATGACTGGGTGCTGCAATACCAGTACAATCCTTCGATGTACGCCGAAGCGCTGTTGCGAATCGCCGTATTACAGAAGTCATCCAGTATGGCCATGTACGCGGTGAAGTCGAAAGGAGAATTACTATCGCGGGTGCAACGGATGGTTCACCAGAAGGACAGCAGGTTCAATTACCGCCACCAGTTGCTCGCTTTATTATTAATGACGGGGATCCTCACTTCTATCGCATGGTTCGACCCTTCCTCTTTAAAAGCGCAGGATACAAGGTCAGGCACGGAAACACAGGCGGTGGTACTCGAACCCCTCGCCGTCAAGATCGATAACCCTTTGTTCAATCCCATGTTCTTCCTCAACAAGCCGCTGAAAGAAGAAGTGAAACAAACGGTAGCAGAGAACCGTAAACAGGAACAGCGCGTACTGAAACCGTTTACTACGGCTACACGCGAGATCAACCTCCCGACCGTTATGGCACCGGTAGCGATCGAGAACCTGATAGAACTGGAAAAAAATCTTGTTCGCCTTAGTAAGGACGTGAAAAGAACCACGGTCACTTCTATGGCGCCTTATCTTAATAATATGCGCGTCGCGCACAACCAGGTGTTCAAAATGGATTCGGCCAGGTTCGGCACGCTCTTCCATCCGCAAAACCAGTGGACAGAAGGCAACTGGCTCAACCTGACTGAAGAACTGAAGGCTTCGCAAAAGTCCCTGGAAGATGCAATGAAACTGGGCAAGATCACAGTGGTCGATGCCAGGAAAATGCAGGCCGAGATCATTGAAGCATACAAACACCTGAAAGACGTGAACATACCACAGGTGTTCACTTTCGCTCCGTCCGATGCATTCGTGTCAGACTATTTTTACCGGGAAGCTTTCACCGAATTTGAATCTGAGAAAGAAAGATCACGCGCAAAAGCGGTAGAAGCTGGTAAGAAAGAAAAAGTGAAAGAAGTGAAAGCCGGTGTGAAAGGCAGGAGACCTGTAGTCGATACGATACGGCAGCGATTGCTGGAGCGGACAACGTTGGCGACTGCGAAGACCGGCCATCCCCAAGGTACGGCGAACGGCTACATCCGGATAATGGAAGGCAAGACTCCACCGGTATTGATCGACCAAATGCCAACTCAAACCGCGCCACCGAAAACAAATGGCGCATCCGGCAAACCTGCCACACCCGTGAAACCAGGCACCTATTACCATGGAAATACAGCGGTACAGGGCACGGCGACCTATTACTCATATACACAAACCGAAAATGGTGACGAGTGCGAAAAAGCAAATCGCGCTGAACGTAAAAAAGCCTGTCCTGTTAACTGCAAGCATACAAATTGCAAAACCACGAAGACCACCAAAGTGGTCCAGAATGGGAAATGCTACCGGGTGGTGGTCCCTGCTAAAAAAGAAGCGGAAGAACCCATCATCATCGACATACAGTTCGAATAAACGCGGTCTTGTTTATAGCAAAGGGCATGGCTGGAAAGCTGTGCCTTTTTTCTTTGCCAGCCGCCTTCCTCCATGGCACCGGTCTTAGGGCGATGAAAGCCGACCGACGTGTGGAGGCTCCTGCCCCTTTCGCCGGGTCCTCCTTATCACCTCATTTCTTCACCTTTTTTATCGCCTGTTGATATATCTTTCTCACCGCGTTATCAGTTTCCCATTCAATGATCGCTTCCGCGGCGGGCAGCAGGTCTTTATTAAGTGGCATATTACATTGCATGATCTTCGAGATGGCACCCGCGGCACTCCAGCGAACCACTGTGCCCTCGTGTTCGGTATTAGCTAATAGATTCACGATCGCCTTCTTCAACAGTTTAGGAAACAGATGCGCTGTGTTGCCGATCAACCTCGCCGATTCCCATTTCACCCTTGGCGCTTCGTCGGCAAGAGACCTGATCGCAAACTCAAAAGTGCCAGTGTCAATCACCTCCGGCTTTAGTTTCGAAGCATACTCCATCGCTTCGATGAGCGTGGCCTTATCAGTAGCTTTCGCTGTCCTTGCCGTTGCGACAAATTCACCGATGCCCATACTTCCGTTCAACAACATCTCCCCAGCAAGTGCTGTCTTCTGTTTCACCTTAATGGTTTTGTCATGGAGGATAAGCCCCAGTGCGCCCGGTAATGCGGAAGTTTTCTTTGCTGCTTTCGCCATACTTCAAATCTAGCCAAACACCGCTGAAACTATGAACACAGGGCACCAACGTTTAGACCGAGGCCTGGGAACGCGACAGTTGGATCCATTATCCTACCGTGAACCCGCGGACCCGGGTACAGGCAACCCTCAATGTAGGCGGGAGGAGAACGCCAGGTGAGAACAAGGAAATATAGGTGATATTCGAGGTAAATGGGAAGGTAATGCTCTATAGGTGCTCTATATGTACTCTATAAGTGCTCTATATGTGCTCTATATGTCGGGTATCGCCACCGGTAGACACAGGGCAGCCCAACTGGTAAATTCGCAGGGCGAACGGGAAGCGTGGCCGGCTTAAGGATCTTACCAGAAAGACAACGCTTAATAAAGGCGCTGTAAGCCGGCAAACAGCGTTTGGGGCAGGTTGCCCCAAAAAAAAGACCCGCTTCTCAGCGGGCCTCCATTCAAGCAATTAGTTCTACCAGATATTGCGCGGGCACCAGTCGCCGTATTTGTTTCCCAGGAGGAAACCGATAACGATCTCGTGGCTGCCTTTGCTTACCAGGTTCAGTCGGGATGTTGTATAATCGTAAGCGTAACCAACGTTCATAGTGCTGTTCATATTCAATCCCACCATAGCGGAGAAACCGTCCTGCAGGCGGTAGCTCAATCCACCCCACAGCAGGTCCTGGTATTGCAGCTTCGCGTTCAGGTCAACACCGATTGGCATTGGATTTATATAACGGATCGTTGCCGATGGCAACAGGGAAATATCGTCATTCAGGAACATTCGGTAGCCCGCGGAAAGAAAGAGATGCGGTACCAGTTTGCCACCTGCAAGCTTCACTGTGTCTTCCGCGAAGCTCAGTTTGGAAGGAATGATGTTCTGCGCTGCAAGACCCACGAAATAGTTAGACGAGTACATCCATAACCCGGCAGAGATATCCGGGCGCAGTTTGTTCAGGTACCCGCTTCCCGCTACGGCAGGATCAACCTGTACATCGCCCCAAACCAGCTTGCTGGCGTTCAATGTCATATTCTGTACTCCTGCAGAGAGACCTGCGGAAAGGCTTGTTCTTTCAGAAATGCCTAGGTGGTAAGCATAGGTGGCCGCTACGGAGAACCTGTTCAATGGACCTGTCCGGTCGTTCAGCATTGTGAACCCGATGCCATGATGCGGATCGGCCGCGGTATAATCCTGCCAGTATGCCTTTCCCCTTGGGTTCTCACCCGGTGCATGGAATGTGGTTGGGGTTTCCCGCTCATAACTGCTTTTAGTCAAAGGCCCGTGGATCGTAACGTAAGTGGTTACCGGCGCGCCGTCCAGTCCCACCCACTGGTGGCGATGGCTCAGCTTCACATCAGTGTAATTCTCAATACCCGCAACGGCAGGATTGATGATATAGTTATTGAGAATGTATTGAGTGTAATGTGGACGTTGTTGAGCGGTCGCGGTTAACACAAGCCCTAACGCAGCAGATACGAGTAGCTTTTTCATCATCAGTTATTAGAATTGGCAATTTACATCAAAAAACAAAATACTGCTTACCCAATTTTGGGGGCATGTCCTGGTGTAGGAAAACGTTGTTTTCACAGGGTTTATTGCTTTAAAGTGAATTTTATTGAAGCGCTCATCTGTTACAAATCCTCATCTGTAGCTCCCTGTTTTTCAACCGGTTTATTTCAACAGCATTACAGAGCCTGTCATGGGCTTCCTTCCGTTCTTAGGGTCGATCACATAGTAATACACCCCAACCGGTAATTCCTTGCCGTTGATGGTCCCGTTCCAGGGTTTGGTATACCCTTCTGAAAAGAAGACTTTCCTGCCGAAACGATCGAACACCTCCACCGTGCAACCAGGGTAAGACTCCAGGTATTGGATGACCCATGTATCGTGGATCCCGTCCTTGTTGGGAGAAAAAACATTCGGCACCGCCGGCGCACGCAACACTTTTACAAACACCTCGTCATACATGGCACAACCGCCGGCTCCTGTTACCGTGACCCGGTACAACTGGTCCTCGCCCGGTGTAAACCTGGGATTCCTGACCATAGGGCTGTCCAGGTATAAACCTGGGGTCCACTGGTAGGTCAACCCGTTTCCTGATACCGTAGGATTGAGCACCGCAGACCCGCCTTCCAGCACGAACAGGTCCGGGCCGGCGTTAACGGTTGGATATGCATACACAACCACTGGCTGCTCCATCGTATCGCTCACGCAGCCTTTATCGTTGTAGATCCACAACGAAACATCAAAGGTGCCCGCTGCGCTGTAATTCTTAGAAGGATTTTGAATCGCCGACGATGCCCCATCTCCAAACCGCCAGTTCCACTGCGTCACCGCTCCCCCATTCCCACTGCTGGCGTCGGTAAAACTGAATGGATCACCCAGGCAGACCGAAGCAGGTGAAAAATTAAAGTCCGCTGATGGCTGCGGGTAGATCGTATTGATCGACCTGGTGGCTGAGTCCACACACCCGGCGCCCGACGTCACGCGCAGCTTCACCTGGTATGGACCGGTCGCGGAATACTGGTGTACCGGGTTCTTTTGCGTGGATGGATTGGGATTGAATGGATCGCCAAAGTTCCAGAGATAGGAGAAGCTGGCTTCTGTTCCATCAGGTATTGTGGAAGAATCAGTGAACGTGCCCTTGCCATCCGGCAAACAGATCGAGGGTATCCCGAAATTCACGCGGGGGAGGTGATTCAGTATAAGCGTTTTACTGGTGATGCTGCTGACGCACCCGCTATCGGTGGTCACGCGCAATGTGGCGATATAGTTTCCGGCAAGGGTATAGGTATTGAGAAATGGGGAGTTGTTGTTCTTTGTAACCGAATTGCCGTCGCCCGAACTCCATTGCCAGCTCGTAATGTTGCTGAAATTGGCCACCGAGCTATCGGTGAAGGTCACCACGTTCTTCTCGCACAGCGGGCCGCTCACACCGAATTTCGCCCCGGGCGAAGGCCATACCGTGATCGTATTCTGAACCGAGTCACGGCATCCCATGTTGGAAACAAAAAGGTATTGCATTGTGTGCGTACCGACTCCCGCAATGTTGGGATTGAATACACCTGCTGAGGTAACACCGGTCCCACTATAACTGAAATTACCCGGTACGCCGCCGGTCTCGGAACCTTGGGTCATCGGGCGGGTCGTAGCATCGTGGCAGATGCCTGGTATAGTGATAAACTGCGTCTTCGGACTGGCATTGACCGTAACATCCTGTTCGGAAATATCGGTACAGGTTCCACCGGAATAAGCTACCACCCGTATCCTGTAGGTCTTTGTAAGTGGTTGCTGGAAATCGGTATAGCGATGCGTGTATGTCTTGTTGAAATAAGGCACGTCGTCGATTTCTTTTTGCGTGGGGTTGTTCAGTAAGTCCCAATATATCTCCAGTTTCGTTACATCACCCGGTGAAACGGTCGAGGTGTTTTTGATCACCACGTCCCGGTTGCTGCATAACCCGGCTGCATCTTCTACGGTGAAGGCCGCGTTCGGGAACGACCCATTCACTGTAAAGGTTTTGGCGATCGAATCGATACACCCATGAATCGAGGTCACCTTCACCGACGCGGTATAACTACCCACGGCCGTGTATTTATGGACAGGATTTTTAACTGTGGATGTATTAGGATTAGGAGCGGTCGCATTCGCGTCGCCGAAATTCCATAGATAAGTGAATGAACTATCCGTGCCGTCACCGATATAACTGCTGTCAACGAACTGGGCGTAGCTATCGCTCAGGCATACTTCCGGAAGAATATAGTTGGCTTTCGGCTGGCTGCGGACAAGCACTGATTGGATCAGCGTGTCGCTTTTACATCCCTTACTACTCATCACAGCCAGTTTCACCTGGTAGTTCCCGGCCGTGTCAAACGTATGCGTGAACGGAGCGGGAGTAGCCAGGTTGCTGGTATTGCCATCGTTGAAATTCCAATGCCAGTTGGTGAGTGTACCCACGTTTGGTACCGATTGATCGGTAAATGTGATCTGCTTCGTTTCGCAAACAGGAGACGAATTATTGAACATCACGGTGGGCAATGGATTCACGATGGTTGACCGCGTCATAGTATCGCTGATGCATCCTTTGTCGCTGTATACATACAGGCTCACGCTGAACGTATCCGCGGTAGCATAGAGATGGCCGGGATCGGGAATGGTATCCGTGCCGCCGTCACCAAAACTCCAGCGCCACCTGGTGATGGACTGTCCCACAGCACTGCTGGTGTTTACAAAATATGTGGTGTCCCTGAGGCATACTTCCGCAGGAACAGTAAAATCCGCATGCGGCTGTGCGTAGATGGTGTTGATCGTTTTGGTAAGGTCTTTAACGCAACCCGCGTTCGACGTAGCTGTGAGCTTAATGGTAAATGGCCCGGTCGCGGTATACTGGTGCGTTCCATTGGTCAACGTAGATGTGCCGCCATCACTGAATTCCCAGAGATAGCTTACCTGCGATCCAGTTCCATTGCTGATGGTCGTTTGGTTGACGAAAATTGCACTGCCGGCAGGCAAACACACTACCGATGGAATATCAAAATCAACAACGGGGTAAGGCGACACCACGATCGGGTAACTATACACGATGCTCTTGCACCCCGTATTGCTCTCCACCTGTAGCGTTACGTTGTACGTGCCCGCGGAATAAGATTGTGTGACCGGTGCGTTGTTTGTATTTGTCACCGTATTGCCATTGCCAAAATCCCAGTACCACTTTACGATGCTGCCGGTACCGATCGTCGAGGAATCGGTGAAGGTGAGCGTACTCCCAACGCATCGTGGTGAGTCAATGCCGAATTTCGCCACCGGCGCGGGTGTAACGGTAAAGGTCTTGGTGGTATCGGTAATACAACCGATATCGGTGATCGCGGTGAGCTTTACATTATAGGTGCCTGGCGCCGTATAGTTCTTTACCGGGTTCTTGACCGTTGCGTTCGTCGCGTCGCCAAACTCCCATAACCAGGAATTGACGGTCCGGCCGTTACCATTAGTAGCATCTGTGAACTGTGCCTGGTCGGTTATACAACCGGAGTGCGTAACACTCCAGTCCGCCACAGGCTTTGGGTAGACCACCACGTCGTAATTGATCTCCTGGTCGCCACTGCAACCGTCCGGCGTTGGGTTATTTACCAATACCTTGATCGGGTAAGTGCCCGGTGCGGAGAATGTATAATTACCCACCAGTTTGTAAACGTATAGGGTCTTGCCGTCCCTGGTGAACGTACTATCGGCAGGTACCGTTGTCGAGCCCACCGGTGGATTGACCACCACCGAATCATTAGGTGAAAGACCAGGGTGCTTATTGAAATCCCATTTGATCTTCACCGCCTCGTATGGCAGGGTGATCGAAAACTTAAAAGGGGCTCCTACACAGGTTGCGGGAAAGTTCACTGTCGCATATTGATTCTGCAGCGTGATATACTGGTACAGGTCGATGATATTCGTACCAGCGTTATATCCATACGACTCAACGGTACCCATCCCATATGCCAGCGCGATAAAGCCACTGTCGGCGGTGATGCGGTGCGACGGGTTGGTAAGTGTAGACGCGGTTACATTCTGCTGGATATACGAATAACCGGAGGTGCCGATGGGAATAAATGTTGCCGTGGGGGGCAAACCGTCGATGCGCAGGCTGGCCGTGGCATTGCTCTTCATGATGATGGTGAAGAAGTGCTTTGATATATTGGTATTTGGCGGTGTAAGGTTATTCCGTGCGGACACTACTGTCACGTCATTCAGCGTTTGCTCGATGGGATTGATGATGATCATCTCCGGGTCTCCGGGGTATGGAGCTCCTGTCCCGGTGCCACCGCCGTTCCGGGAATCGCAGGTTT
>JAJTCI010000218.1 GCA_021323155.1 Chitinophagaceae bacterium
CGATAATGCGTTCGCGAACGCGCTGGAATCAAACAAAGGATTGCCGGCCATACTGGCGTCGCTGCCCGAGGTGATGGATGAGCCTGTATACGCTTCGAACTATAACAACAACCGGTTCCGGGGTATCGGGCACCTGCTGAAAGAAAAAGGATACAATACCAGCTTTTTCCTGGGTGCGGAATACGATCACTTCGGGTTCGCCCGGCTTTGTAAGATGGTGGGGATAGATAAGTATTATTCGGCAGACACCTATGACGGTAAGGATGAACATCACGATGGCAGCTGGGGGATCTATGACGAATACTTCTTCCCGTATTTCGCCCGGGAGGTGTCGAAAAAACAGCAGCCATTCTTTAGCGTGTTGTTCAATATATCCAGCCATTACCCCTACAAGATGCCTGATGCTACAGCCGCCCGTATCAAGGTGCCGGGGCAGCGGCCGCAACAGGATGGTGCCACCTATGTGGATCATTGCTTCGGTCGCCTTTTTTACCAGATCAGGAGTCAGCCCTGGTTCAGTAACACGCTTTTCGTGTTCGTGGCCGATCATGGCTTCCGTTACACGACCGCTTCAAACGAGATACTACGCGAGATCCGGATCCCACTTTTTGTCTACGATCCCCGGGATACAACGGGAAGGAGGGTGCAGTCAGTCGTTCGACAGCTGGATATTGTACCCTCGATCCTTGATAAGCTGGGATACAGCGAACCGTTCACCAGTTTTGGCAGCAGTTTTTACCGGGAAGGACCGGGGTTTTCTGTGAATAAAATATTCGGTGTCCACCAATTTGTTGATTCAGTGAGTCTTGTGGGCTACAGCGTTGAACAGAACCAAGCGCTGTATTATTACGATTACAGGCCAGATAGCTTGTTGAAAAACAACCTTTTACAGGTCAGGCGGACGGAGATCCCGGGGAAACTAGACCGCCTTAAAGCCTTCCACCAACAGGCGGTCAACCGGCTGATCGACAACCGGCTGGATAAATAGAAGCTCCCCGGTTGCCGGGGTTTAGAATAGTTTAACCTGATTTTTATCTTCTTTGGCAAAATTTCTTTCTTATTGTTTGCCTTATAAGCTGTAACCGCTTACCTTTGCAACCCCAACTGAAAATTGGGTTTTGGATATGTCTCAAAGAATAAGAATCAAATTACAGTCTTACGACCACAACCTGGTAGATAAATCTGCCGAGAAGATCGTGAAAACTGTTCGCAGCACAGGTGCCGTAGTTACAGGTCCGATTCCTCTTCCGACACACAAGAGGATTTTCACCGTACTCCGTTCACCGCACGTTAACAAGAAAAGCCGCGAGCAATTCCAGTTGGCTACACACAAGCGCCTGCTGGACATCTACACTTCTTCATCAAGAACAGTAGATGCGTTATCAAAGTTGGATCTTCCTTCTGGTGTGGAAGTAGAGATCAAGGCATAACAGCGGCGGCCCCCGGGCTGCAGCAACAAGAGTTCTTACAAATTATCACCTGCCAACCTCGCAAGAGAGAAAGCAGCTCTGATCAAATAGCAAATCTCCCGGTTACAATTAACCAGGAGGCAACATATAAACAAGCCCTTCGAGGTTTGTTTACTACCGGTACTTCCCCTTTCCCGCCCAGGCGGGAGAAACACAGGAAAAGGTCGGCAGTCGACAAGGATTGAATGCAGGTATTCATCACCAGCATGTCCTCAACAACCTCTGCGGGGCACAAACCGCAAACAGATGAAAGGAATTATTGGTAAAAAAATCGGCATGACCAGCGTCTTCGCTGCCGATGGTAAGCAGACAGCCTGCACCATCATCGAAGCCGGTCCTTGTGTAGTAACCCAGGTGAAGACCAACGACACTGATGGTTATTCAGCGCTCCAGTTAGCTTTCGGCGACAAAAAGGAAAAACATACGATCCAGGCCGAACTCAATCACTTCTCTAAGGCTAACACTTCTGCAAAAAAATTCGTAAAGGAATTCCGCGATTATTCAATAGAAAAATCTTTAGGCGAAACGATCACCGTTGACATCTTCGAAGAAGGTGACAAGGTGGAAGTAGTAGGTACCACTAAAGGTAAAGGCTTCCAGGGCGTAGTAAAGCGTCATGGATTCAGCGGTGTGGGTGAAGGCTCACACGGCCAGCACGACAGGCAGAGAGCGCCTGGTTCTATTGGCGGTTCTTCTTATCCTGCGCGTGTATTCAAAGGGATGAGAATGGCCGGGCAAATGGGTAATGACAGGGTTAAGGTAAAAGGCCTGAAGGTGGTGAAGATCTTCGCTGAGAAGAACTACATCCTCGTTAGCGGATCTGTTCCCGGTCACAACGGCTCAATTGTTTTAATCCAGAAGTAATCACCTAATTAATCCGAAAGAAATGCAAGTAGATATTCTAAATATAAACGGACAATCAACCGGACGCACAATTGAATTGCCGGATGATATTTTCGGTATCGAGCCGAATGATCACGTGATCTACCTCGCGGTGAAGCAACACCTCGCTGCAAGGCGCCAGGGAACACACAAAGTGAAGACCCGTGCTGAAGTAAAAGGTGCGAGCCGCAAACTGCACCGCCAGAAAGGAACCGGTGGTTCAAGGAAAGGTAATATCCGTAACCCTTTGTATAAGGGTGGTGGTACCATCTTCGGACCTAAGCCTCACGGTTACGATTTCAAGCTGAATAAGAAAGTGAAAGACCTCGCGAAGATGTCAGCGCTGGCTTACAAAGCGAAAGAGAACGCAATTTTCGTTGTGGAAGACGTGAACCTGGATGCGCCTAAAACAAAAACTGTTACCGACGCGCTGAAGAGCATGAAACTCGGTGATAAGAAGGCGCTGTTCATCCTGCCTGAATACAACGACAACCTGTACCTGAGTGTAAGGAATATACCGAATGCCGACAGCACGCTGCTGGCAGACATCAACACGTACGAGATCATGAATGCTGATGTTTTGGTACTGACCGAAGGTGCTGCGAAGATCTTCACAGAAGAAGAGGCGGCAGCATAAAATGTATAATTGATTTGAACCTGGGATTCCGGGTATCAAATCTCAAATTATAAGAAAATGAAACTGACAGAAATATTAGTAAAGCCGATCCTGACCGAAAAAGCGAACCTCCAGCAGGAAAAACTGAGGAGATATGCTTTCAGGGTTAACCGTAAGGCCAACAAGCTCGAGATCAAGAAAGCGGTGGAAGAGTTCTACAGCGTGAGCGTTGTGGAAGTGAACACTGTGATCGTGCCGGGAAAGAACAAGACGCGTTATACAAAAGCGGGTTTTATCTCCGGTGTCAAGCCAGGATATAAGAAAGCTTATGTTACCGTAGCCGAGGGAGAGACAATCGACCTTTACTCGAACATCTAATGCCCCGGTCCGTCGGTTGGCGGAGAGGACGGCTGAACACGAAATGAATGGTAGCTCAACTACCGCAAAAGTTGAAAAATTTAAACCGCTCAGATATCCCTTCAGGGGATAGGGGCAAAACAAGAATAGAAAATGGCATTAAAAAAGTACAAACCAATGACCGCCGGCACACGCTGGAGAATTGGAAATGCTTATGCAGAATTAACGACGGACACGCCTGAGAAGAGCCTGCTGGAATCAAAAAGCCAGAAGGCCGGCCGTAACGCCCAGGGCCGTCGCGCGATGAGGTACCGTGGTGGCGGACATAAGAAGCACTACCGGATCATCGACTTCAAAAGAAGCAAAAGAGAGATTGAAGCCACGGTGGTTTCAGTTGAATACGATCCAAACCGTACCGCGTTCATTTCACTGCTCGAGTATACTGATGGTGAGAAGCGATACATCCTTGCGCCGCAGGGCATCCAGGTTGGTCAGAAAGTTATCGCCGGTGACGCGGTAGCGCCCGAGATCGGGAATGCGCTCCAGATGAGGCATATGCCCCTCGGTACTATGATCCACAACATCGAGATGCAGCCGGGTCATGGTGGTAAGCTGGCAAGAAGCGCGGGTTCATCTGCGCAGCTGGCGAACAAGGAAGAGAAATACGCGGTATTGAAGATGCCAAGTGGTGAATTGAGAAAAGTATTGATCCAATGCTACGCTACGGTGGGTGTTGTTTCCAATAGCGACCATAACTTACAGACAGCTGGTAAGGCTGGTGTGAACAGGTGGAAAGGCGTACGCCCCAGGACACGTGGTGTTGCGATGAACCCTGTTGATCACCCGATGGGTGGTGGTGAAGGAAGGGCGTCAGGTGGTCATCCAAGAAGCCGGACCGGTAAGTATGCGAAAGGGGAGAAGACCCGTAGCCCGCACCTGGGAAGCGATAAGCTGATCATCCAGCGCAGGGACGGTAAGAAGTTAACCAAGTAATCTAATTAAAAGTAAACGTCATATATGGCTCGTTCGATTAAAAAAGGTCCTTACGTAGACGCAAACGTTGAAACCAAAGTTTTGGCTATCAACGAAGGCAAGAACA
>JAJTCI010000219.1 GCA_021323155.1 Chitinophagaceae bacterium
GTGCTGGTGGTGAGCGCAGGTGATGTAGGCGACGTAGTCGTCAGGTCCACCGCCACCTCATCCCGGAGAGAGACGGTGAATGCCGGTATTCAATACCAGCGTAACACGAATACGGTTGCTTCTGTAGTATCGGCAGAGGCGATCCGCCGTTCCCCCGACCGGAATACCGGTGAAGTTTTGAAGCGTACGCCGGGGGCCAGTATCCAGGAAGGAAGGTTTATCATCGTAAGGGGGTTGGCAGACCGGTACAACCAGGCCATGTTAAATGGCATCCTGCTCACCAGTACAGAACCCGACAGGAAAACATTCTCATTCGACGTTATCCCCGCGGCGATGATCGATAACATCGTTATCAACAAAGCGTTCGTACCGGAATACCCCGGCGAGTGGGCAGGTGGATTGATCCAGGTGAATACACGTGACATCCCCTCAAAAGGATACCTGAACCTCCAGCTAGGCACCGGTTTCAATACGCAATCCACCGGTAGGTTATTTTATAAGGACCCGCGGGGTGGTAAATGGGACTGGCTTGGTATGGATGACGGCACCCGCGCGCTGCCTGGTTTGTATACCACCAAATCCGGCTTCGATACCTTATCCAACACGCAGAAGATCGCCATTGGGAAGCAACTGCGCAATTCATGGTCGCCCCGGCAAGTCACCGCTGCGCCCAACTTTTCTTTCCAGGGCAACGGTGGATTTAATAGCAAACTATTCGGCAAGTCGATCGGGGGCGCATTTAGCCTGATCTACAGCCGCACGAACCGCTATATAGAGCAGGAGAATATTTCAAATACACTTACCGGTACAGGCAGCTTTACCCGCAACTACGACCTGCAGGACGATCGCTACGCACAGGATGTTACCTGGGGCGCACTGGGTAGCCTTGCATTACAGTTTAATCCAAGGAACCGCGTGTCGTTGAAATCCTTGCTGAATATAAACGCTGGCAACGCGGTCACCCAACGCCACGGAATCGACTTTAACCGGGATGAAGAACTGAAAGGAAACGAGTTTACTTTCCGCCAGAACACCTTCAGCAGTACCCAGCTAACCGGGGACCACAAACTCAACAACAAGATCTCATTTAAATGGTACGGGTCTTTTAATATACTGGACGGGTATGTGCCCGACCAGAGAAGGATACTCTATGCGCGCCAGGCCAATACCTCCGCGCCTTATCTGTTGTTACTCTCCAATACACTCTCTCAACAGAGCGGTAGCCGGATATTCCAGAACCTGAGCGATTATATATATACCGCGGGGGGAGACCTCAGTTACAGTTTCGACTGGCTGGGACAAAAGCAAACGCTGAAAGGCGGTTATATGTTCCAGGTGAAAGACCGTTTGTATGACGCCAAGCTTTTTGCCAACTACCTACCGATGGACAATGCCACATTGCGGCAGCTGCCGACCAGCCAGGTATTCGCCGTTTCGAATTTTGGCAATGGCGAATCCAACAGCAACCTCCTTTCGTTCGATGCCATAAAGGGCAGCAACTTCCGCTACATGGCCAACACCATCCTGAATGCGAGTTATGTACAAATGGATAACCAGCTGACCAGCCAACTGCGCCTGGTATGGGGGTTAAGGGTGGAAGACTACGACCAGTTGGTGGGGAGTGTTAAGAAATCCGACCCACGTCACACCCATGTGATCGTGAGGGATTACCTGCCGGGCCTCAACGCCACGTATAAACTGAATAAGAATAATAACATCCGGGTGTCGGCGTCCCAAACGGTGATCCGCCCGGAGTTAAGGGAATTGTCTTTCCTCAATCTTTACGACTTTGAATTAAATGCTTCCGTACAGGGCAAACCAACACTTCAACGCACCAAGGTAACCAACCTGGACGTCCGGTATGAATTGTATCCTAAGACAGGAGAGGTGTTTACCGTTGGCGCTTTTTACAAGTATTTCGATAAGCCGATCGAACAGATCTTCGACGAGGGCATCGGGGGTGCGAGCACTTTCAGCTACCAGAATCCCGAGAAGGCGACTTCTTACGGCGCAGAGATCGAGCTCAGGAAGAAACTTGATTTCATCGGGAAGGGCATGAAACATTTCACCTTCCAGATGAATGCGGCCTATATCCGCAGCCGGATCAAAGATGCCACATTCAACGTGGACAGGCCGCTGCAGGGACAATCTCCCTACCTGCTGAACTTCGGTTTGATGTACGACCTGCCGGAGCGCGGTTTCACGGCAACGGTGTTGTTCAACCAGGTCGGGGAGCGCATCTACCTTGTAGGCAGTATACAGGCAGGTGCGGGTTCGCCCGATATCTACGAGGCGCCTCGCCCGGTGCTGGACCTGCAGTTAAGTAAGAAAGCATTTAAGGACAGGGGAGAGTTCCGGCTGAACATTACGGACCTCATCAACCAGACACAGTATTTCTACCAGAACGGCGATACAAAGACCACTTTCCAGAAAGACAAAGACGCCTATCGCTTTACCAGGAAGTTCGGCACTACTGTCAACCTCACGTTCAACTATTCCTTTATCAAATAACAACAGCTTTAATACAATCAAAAATGAAAAAGTTATTCTTCTTGTTAACCACGATCGCGGCGATTACAATTACAGGCTGCAGAAAGATTGAAATGGACGGACAGGTAGTCGTAGTAACTACCGGTGGCGGTACCGGTACCACCGGCCAGACCATCACCTTGCAGGGACGCATCAATGGGGATACGCTGTTGCGTAAACAGAATACTTATATCCTGAAGGGCGTGGTGTACATGGTGGGTAACCATACCATGACCATTGAACCTGGTACCGTGATCAAGGGATCATTTACAGGTGCCGATGTAGGCGCGCTTGTTATCACGCGCGGCTCGAAACTGGTGGCAGCTGGAACAGCCACCGAACCGATCATATTCACTTCCGCAGCACCCAACCCCCAGGCGGGCGACTGGGGCGGCGTAGTGGTACTCGGCAAAGCGCCGATCAACAGTTCTTTCAATGGGACCACCGGGTTACTACAGGTAGAAGGTGGAGTTGATAACGCGAACGGCGATGGCCTTGCGGGTTCAGGTGACGCGGTGGCGCCTGCACCTGTAGCAAATGACAATTCAGGTACGCTGAGTTATATGCGGATAGAATATGCCGGCTACGCCTTCCAGCCCGATAAGGAGATCAACAGCCTTACGCTTGCTGGTGTTGGCAGTGGCACGACGATAGATCATATCCAGGTTGCTTATGCAAAGGATGACGCGTACGAATGGTTCGGTGGAACCGTGAATGCGAAATACCTGGTCGCATACAAGACGCAGGATGACGATTTCGACACGGATAATGGGTATAGTGGTAAAGTGCAGTTTGGCCTGGTGCTGCGTGATTCGATGATCGCGGATATTTCCAATTCCGAGGCCTTTGAGAGCGATAACAATGCCAGCGGAACAACGGTAAGCCCCAAGACCACGGCGATATTCAGTAATATCACGGCGATAGGTCCCCGCGCTACTTCATCCGGCATCGGCAGTTCACTGTTCCGTGGCGCCGCGCATATCCGGAGAAATACGGGCATCTCTGTTTTCAATTCCATCATCATGGGTTGGCCGAGGGGAATTGAGCTCGACGCCACTACCGGTACGTCAGTTGCATTGAACGTGGAAGACAGCACCATTCGTTTCCGCAACAATACCCTGGCTGGGAATACCTTGAACCTGCGTTTTGTGGGCACACCAGGCACTACGATCACGAATGACGCGAGCTTCACCACCTGGTTCACCAATACATTTTACAATAACGACCTGCTGGCAAATACCACGGACGCAAAGCTGATCCAGCCGTTCAATTATACCGCGCCCGATCCTACGCCTTTCGCGGGCAGCAGTGGAAACCAAAAGATATTGACAGGTGCGGGCTTTACCGATCCAAAGTTTGCAGGCGATACTTTTTTTGAGAAGACAGTAACCTTTCGTGGCGGCGTTGCACCCGCGGGAGAACTTTCCACCTGGTGGAAGGGCTGGACCAAATTCAACTACTGATCTATTAATACCCAATTACACGTAAGGGCCGGATTGTTCCGGCCTTTTCTTTTATTATGGTGATTGGTTGACGAGTTGCCAGAAACATCAAAACATTTCCTTCATAACAAACCTGAAATACCCTTCATACTCATGCCTCCATTTGTCGAATACGCCCGGGTGGCCCGGATCGGCAACGCGATATATTGTTCCGCCAGTGGTTTTTACGTATCCAAAGACCTCGTCGCCTGCCTTAAGCCCGGATCTTTTGCTAAGCACTAGGGTTACGGAGGATGGAGTAGCGCCGGCGCCATACCGAAGAACTGAGTCTGACAGATCCGATTTAAAACACTCGCAGTGTTTGCTTGATACAAATATTTCTACCGTAGCGCTGTCGTTTTTAAACTGGAGTTGGAATCC
>JAJTCI010000220.1 GCA_021323155.1 Chitinophagaceae bacterium
GTAGTTTCGATCCGGAAGACCGTATACTGATCGTTTATGACGATGGTAACTACGAGATCACCGACCAGGAACTCACCCAACGCTTCGAAGCGGAAAAGGTTTTGTTAATAGAAAAGTTCGATCCCACAAAAACCGTAACGGCTGTATACCTCGACGATGACAAGCAGCAATTCAATGTCAAGCGGTTCCGCATAGAAACAACGACCCTACGCATTAAATTCTTATTTATCAAAGAAGGTAATAAAAACCGCTTGGAAGCCGTTACTACAGATGATAAGCCGGTCCTGCTGCTTAACCAGGGACGCGGTGCGCAAAAGCGGGAACAAAAAATTAAGATTGCTGATTTCGTTGATGTTATGGGATGGAAAGCGGTAGGTAATAAACTGGCCGACTACAGCAAAAGTGTTGAAATGGAATGGCAGGAGCAAAAGGGTAAGCAACAGTCGCAGCCTGAGTTATTCACATAAGGTGAATTAAAACTTTCTTAATACTGTTTTTTGATGTTATCAAAGAAATAATTTGGTAGTCGAATACAAAAACATCCCCTAATATGGAATTCTTCGACAAGATCCGTTTGGACGAGTGGTTCTACGAGGCTGACCAGAATATCAAAGACCAACGTTTCGCAGATGCAATGCAGACCCTCGAGTCGATCATTGCAGAATCGCCTGACTATGGAAAAGCCTACAACCACCTCGGCTGGTTATATGAAACGAAATACTACGACTTTAAGCGTGCGGAAGAGTGCTACCAGAAATGCCTCTCCCTCGAACCCGAGTACACGCCTGTTTACCTGAACCTTGCTGTGGTGCTTTCCGGCATGCGCAAATGGAAGGAACTGGAAGAGCTGCTCAACAAGGCGGTGGAAACACCCGGTGTTGACCAGGCCGCCGCATTCAACGAATTTGGTATCATGTACGAAATGAGAGGTGAATACGAACTCGCCGTCAAGAACTACAAGACCGCGATCCGTATGAGCCTGAAAAACTCAAAGATCGAAGCTTACCGCGATGCCATCGACCGTTGTAAGATGAAGATGGACGTACTCAACAATTAAATCTCCCGCTTAGCTGAATCATATTCTACTTGCCCTGGCTACGGCTGGGGCTTGTTGTTTTCCACCCTGCCAGCGCTAACCATTTGGTAAAAAAGCCAGCGACATCATCGCTGGCTCATTATCACTTTATCAAATTATCCCATTGTCTCACTTCTCTTGCGGGTAAGAACTATTGTCAATGATCAAATATTTCTTTCCATCCATATCCCAGATCGTGATCACGCTTTTCTCGACTTTCCCATCAGGAAATTTCATAGTGAGTGTATTGCCACTAATGTCGTAGGTGCCGGCGTTCGACTTTTGCGATTCACTCGTCACATCTGTTGTCGTCACCGTACCGTAATTGCTGGAAGTAAATGTGCCATCCTTCTGGAACACTAACGTATGGGAGGCCGACACATTGGGCATCACCGCGGAAGCGGCATACTTACCTTCAATACGGTAATTGGTAGGCATACCCTCCTGCTTCGTTGTGATACCGCCATCGATGATCGAGTATTCGCCATCTTTTTCTTCCAGGCTCCATGATGCGGTCTTCCCATCCACCCAGGTGATATTCAGTTTCTTGCCATCGATCTTATATGTCCCCGTCTGTTTCGCATTCTCCGCTTTCTCTTTTGCCCAGTCAACCGGGTTCACACCGTGCTTCGGGTTCTTTACAATATTGCCTTCATCATCCATCAGTATCCAGGAGATATCCAGCGAACTGCCATACATGCCCGTCCACATATACGTTCGCAGGTAAAGATCGCCACTTGATTTGGAGGAAGTCTTTTCGCCATCGGCGGCAGCGCCATTCTCAGCGCCGTCTCTTTTTGTGTCGTTGCATGCAAATAATAAAGCCAGTGCCGTTATGGCAAGCATTTGTTTCATAGAGTGATTGATTTTAAGACTAAGATAAGGATTGCCCGTTCACCATTCACCATTCATAATTCACCGATTCCCTTACATTTGCACCCATGACAACAGAGCATTTAAAGGATATGAGGGACCGTGTTAGTGTCCTGAGGAGGTTTCTTTGACTACGATAACAGGATACACATCGTAGAAAAAGACCGGCAACTTTCGCTTTCACCCGGTTTCTGGGACGACAACGAGCGTGCCACCGGCATCATGAAAGAGATCAAAGTAAACGAGTATTGGCTCAAACTCTATAAGCAGGTGGAAACTGCCGTGGAGGACTTTGCCGTGCTCTTTGACTTCTTCAAAGGCGGCGACGCAACAGAAGAAGAAACCAAAGCGGCATACGCCAAAGCGCTCAACGACATTGAAGACGCCGAATTCAAAAGCACACTAAATCAACCCGAAGACGAACTGCCAGGTGTTCTCCAGATCAACTCCGGGGCAGGCGGTACCGAAAGCCAGGACTGGGCTCAGATGCTCCTCCGCATGTATCGCATGTATGGGGAGAAGCAAGGCTGGAAGGTCACGGAGCTGGACTACCAGGAAGGCGACGGCGCGGGCATCAAAACCGCAACGCTGCAATTCGATGGTGAGTTCGCCTATGGATTCCTGAAAGCCGAAAGCGGGGTCCATCGCCTGGTGCGCATTTCTCCATTCGAGAGCAACGCCCGCAGGCATACTTCGTTTGCTTCTGTGTTTGTGTATCCCCTTGTGGATGACACTATCAACATTGATATTAATCCCAGCGATATAGAAATGGCCACGTCAAGAAGTGGCGGCGCCGGCGGCCAAAACGTGAATAAAGTAGAAACGAAAGTGATGCTGACGCATATTCCGTCGGGGATCGTGGTGGTCTGCCAGACAGAACGCTCACAGCTCGGTAACAAGGAGAAAGCGATGCAGATGCTTAAGAGCCGCCTCTATGAAGTGGAGCTGAAGAAACGCGAAGCGGCCAAGAATGCCGTCAACGCCAACAAAAAGAAGATCGAGTGGGGCAGCCAGATCAGGAGCTATGTCTTCCATCCCTATAAAATGATCAAAGACCATCGCACCGATTACGAAGTGGGAAACATAGGACCAGTGATGGATGGTGAACTGGACGGTTTTATCAAAGCCTACTTAATGAGCGAGAAAGAGGATAATTAGCGAATTTGATAATGTAGATTATCACATTATCAAATCATCAGATTGTCTCATTAAAGATATCTCTCTTCCAGGATCTGCTTATGGTGCAGCATATGTCCATAGATAATAAAACCAATTGCATTTGCCGTCATCGGCGTATTACTTGCATTTCCCCGGAATGAAAGTTGTTCTTCATTCAGTGTGTCCAGCATAATGTCAGTCGCCTTTCTCACTGCGGCAAACTCGTCTTTTAATGATTGTAAGCTCCTCTCCGAGGCCTTGGACGCAGGCGCATAGGCATTCTCATCAAAGCTGGGCAGTGGCGTACCGTCTTTCCTCGCGAACCGGATGCCGCGATAGCTGAATATCCGCTCCGCGTCGATGATATGCTGCAGCAGTTCTTTTACCGTCCACTTTCCTTCGGCATACGCATGATCACCTTTTTCTTCAGGCAATGAAGTGTAGAACTGCAGCATGGGTTCGCTGTAGGTCCGTATAACCTCTTTAATTGAATCACCTTTTACTTTGCTTATGTAGGTGTCATAATAAGCTGCGTAGTCGTTCGCGGTTGGCCTTGGCATCAGTCGAGTTTTTTATTTTCGAGTGTTGACCTGGGAAGTTCGTGTTTTTTCTTGTCTTTTTCTTTGGGAAGCTCACCTTTTAACCCCTCCGCGTATTTTATCGCCGCATACGCATTCACGATGCCCGGGTTCGCGGCCAGGTCGTCCATCAGCACCTTATCTTTTGACTCTGGTTTGTTCACCCACGTGGAATCGGATGTCCATACCGATTTCTCGATCGCTTCCTTCACCTGCTTCGCCGAAAGTTGCGGGTAGTAAGAACGGATCAACGCGGCAAGTCCCGAGACTACCGGTGCAGCCATGCTCGTTCCTTGTTGGTTGCCGTATTGGTTGCCGCCCGGCAGGGTCGAATATATCTTCACGCCGGGAGCGAAAACGTCCACGGTCTTTTTACCATAGTTACTGAAGTCGGCGATATACTCTCCTTTGATCCTGGGATCGCTGCTGGCGCCGACAGTGATAAAATTCGGTGCCCGGGTTTTCGATCCATAGAAATAAGGACTGGGGTAGGAGGGTACCTCTTCCAGGTTCCGCGCATCATTTCCTGCCGCGTGTACGATCAGCACGTCTTTCGATTCCGCATACTTCACCGCTTCGTCCACCCAGCGTTTTTCTGGCGAGTAACCCTTGCCAAAACTCATATTGATGATCTTGGCGCCATGGTCTACCGCGTAACGGATCGCCAGCGCAATGTCTTTATCATATTCATCACCGTTGGG
>JAJTCI010000221.1 GCA_021323155.1 Chitinophagaceae bacterium
CTCAACGTCGCGGTGGAGGTAAGGAGGGAGGGGGATGCCTCCCGCCATTTGCAATACTTCCGCAAACGTGGTGTCAGGATGGTCCCAGCGCAGTTCAATGGTAAAAGCTTCATCGGTCCTGTCTATGATCGCGGCTTCAATGATCACATCGCCTGCCTGTTTCAGCAGGACCATTCCATGTTTCCATTTGCTTGCCCCGCCGATAAGGCATTTCCACCAGACCTTTTGTTTCTGGAGCATGGCCGTGGTGATATCGGGGTATTGTTCGTGTGGTTCCAGGCAGAATACCTCGATCACGCCACCGGTTGGTTTGGTAAATAGTAGCCGAGCGGCGATAACTTTTGTCTGGTTGAATACAAGGAAGGATCCCGCTGGTAAATGCTCGTCCAGGTTGAAGTAAATGTCTTGAGAAATATTTCCGTTTTGGTAAATCAGGAGTTTGCTTTGGTCGCGCTCCGCCAGTGGATATTTCGCGATCCGTTCATTCGGAAGATCATATGTGTAGTCGAGGATAGAAATGTCTTTGGGATGCATACGCGGCAAAGATATTCACCATGATTTTTTAGCGCCGAGGATATTGTGCGGGCCGGGAAACAATGCATCGATATGAGGGTATGGAACTATTGTAACAGGCAGTAAAGTTTTCACTGCGGTCATTTGCGATGGTAGTGTTTGCTCCCGGCGCAGCCGTTTGCGGAATCTGGCGAAGGGGGGCATGGGTTCGAAACCAAGGTAATTGATAGAATGATTTTCCTCCAGGGAAACACAGACCGTGTGCCCGGGACTACCTGGCAACCGAGGTACTCCTTTTGCGAACTCACCATGCAGTGAACTTCTGCGGATACCCCCAAACGAATATTTCCTGGTAGCGGCGGCTGTGCCGCGTCGAGTTGGTGTCAAGGGCAGGGTTGAGGTGGGCTAGCTGTACACGCATCCTACATTTTTGCAGTATCTCACTCACTCATTCACAGTTCGGAAGGGGTAATCCACAGCTTTTCCACAGCTTTCCACACTAGAATGCAGATTCAATTAGACACAGTATCCCCAAATCCTTTCCCAGACTGGGTTGTAGCGTATTTCTACGAGGTGGAAAACTTTAAAATCGTTCATTCAGGTCTTAAAGTGGGAAAAAGTGTTATTTTGTGTCAATTATTGTAATTATTATCCAGAAATGATTGTTTTCAACGGTGAATATGATGCTACGGTCGACTCCAAAGGCCGCTTTCTCGTCCCGGGTGGGCTGAGGAAGCAGTTGCGTGAGGGTGATAGTCGCCTTATGCTCAACCGTGGGTTCGAGGGGTGCCTTAACATGTACCCGCTGGAGAACTGGGAAAGGATAGTCGCCGAGATCATGGATAAAAACGATTACGAGCCCAAAGTAAGAGAATTCAAACGCAAATTCCTGGCAGGCGCCACGATCGTGGAGATCGATAACGCAGGCAGGTTATTGCTGCCGCCGAGTTTGAGGCAACACGCGGGTTTGGAAAAAGACATCACCCTCACCTCGGTAGGAGACAGGGTAGAAATATGGGATTCCGGTAAGTACAAGCAGATCTTTGAAGATTTTTCAGCACAGGATTTCAGCAACCTGGCGAAGGAAGTGATGGCGGGAAAGGATGATAAGTTGAACAGTTGATATGGGAAAGAAGAAATCAGATACCCCGTTAACTGATCAACGCTCCAACCCCTCAACTGATTACCACGTCCCGGTCTTATACAACGAGTCGCTCGACGCGCTTGATATAAAACCGGGTGGTGTATACGTTGACTGCACTTTTGGCGGGGGTGGCCACAGCAAAGGCATACTGGAGCGATTGGGTTCCACCGGCAAACTGGTCGCTTTTGACCAGGACCCCGACGCGCAGCGCAATCTTCCCGGTGACGAACGAGTTACGTTCGTGCCGCAGAATTTCCGCCACCTGCAACGTTTTCTTCGCCTGCACAATGTATTACCCGTTGACGGATTGCTCGCCGACCTTGGTGTGAGTTCTCACCAATTCGACGAAGGGACGCGTGGTTTCTCGACGCGCTTCGATGGCCCGCTCGATATGAGAATGGATACACGCCAGCCCAAAACGGCAAGGGATATTCTGCTTACTTACCCGGAACAACAGCTGCACAAATTGTTTGAACAGTATGGTGAAGTCACCAATTCAAAAACCCTTGCAAAGCACATCGTTCAATCCCGCGACAATACCCCGCTGCATACGATCGAATCGTTAAAGGCGATGCTGCAACCCATTGTGAAAGGAAATCCCAACAAATACCTGGCGCAGGTTTTCCAGGCGCTACGGATCGAGGTGAATGATGAGTTGGGCGCGTTGAAAGAAATGCTGCAACAATTACCGGAGGTATTAAAACCCGGCGGAAGAGCGGTGATCATCACTTTCCATTCGATAGAGGACAGGCTGGTAAAAAGTTTTTTCAAACACGAAAGCTTCGAAGCTCCCGTAGATGAAAACCCGTTCGTGAATACGGTCCGCGAGAAAAAGCTGAAGATGGTGACCAGGAAACCGATTGAAGCAGGACAGGAGGAAGTAAAAAGAAACCCCAGGAGCAGGAGCGCGAAGCTAAGGGTGGCGGAGCGAAGCGGTACCGAAAGTGAAAAGTGAGAAGCGAAAAGAAAAAATACTTAATGAGCGAACAGCAACACATACAAAACAAGAATGACTGGAAGAAGCTGATCGGCTATCGTTGGATACCGAACAACATTCCTTTCTTCCTGTTCCTGGCGGTGCTGGCTGTGCTCTATATCGCGAACGGGCATATGGCCGACAAGACCATCCGTAAGATCAGCGATACGGAAAAAGAGATCAAGCAACTTGAATTTGAATATAAGACAGCTAAAAGTGAAGTGATGGCAAGTAGCCGGGAGCCTGAAATCGTAAGGGCAGCTACGCCACTCGGGCTTAAGATAGATTCAGTACCGCCCCTGCGTATAAAAGTGGAGAATTGATGGACGTAAAAAAAGACATACTGTGGAGAGTGTACTTGTGCTTCATTGCCATGGTGTTGATCTGTGCCGTCATCTTCGGAAAGGCTTTTTATATCCAGCAGGTACAGGGTAAGCACTGGCGCAGCCTTGGTGACACCCTTCACCTGAAGTGGGTGGAAGTTGAAGCGGAGCGTGGGACTATTTACAGCGAAGATGGCCAGATGCTGAGCACCAGCATTCCGCAGTTTGATATCTATATCGATTTCGCTGCGGAGGGCCTGAGGGAAAAAAACGGCAAGCGCTTCAGGAAAAACGTTGATTCACTCAGCCTCGGGTTAACGGCGCTTTTCAAAGACCGGAGTTATGATGAGTACCGGAGAATACTGGAGAAAGGATATAAATCGAAGAACCGCTACTTCCTTTTAAGGAAAAAGATCTCTTACCGCGAATACCAAAAGTTGCTGACGCTGCCGCTGGTACGGGAAGGGAAGAACAAAAGTGGATTTATCGCGGATCTCAAGAGTATACGGTTGAATCCTTACCAGATGCTGGCATACCGTACGATCGGGCTGGACCGGGAAAATGCGCAAAAAGTGGGACTGGAGCAAACTTACGACTCGGTGTTAAAAGGCACCAGTGGTCAGCGAATGGTGCGGTACGTGTCCGGTGGTGTTACCATGCCGGTTGCAGAAGGAGACAACACCATCGAACCCCAGAATGGCAGAGATATCATTACGACATTAGACATGCACATCCAGGAAATCACAGAGAATGCATTGATGAAGATGATGGTCGGCAACGAGGCTGAACATGGATGCGCTATTGTAATGGAGGTGAAGACGGGCAAGATCAAGGCCATCGCCAACCTGGGCAGAAAAACTGACGGGTCTTATTTCGAAGATTATAATTATGCATTGACGCCATCGGAACCGGGATCAACATTCAAACTCGCCACCCTTATCGCTGTACTGGAAGATAACAAGGCCAACATCAATACACAAGTCAACCTCGAGGGCGGTTCCTGGCAGGTAGCCGGCCGTACCGTATTCGATAGCGAACAGCATGGCCAGCACCAGGTGGATGTCAAGCGGGCGTTCGAAGTGAGTTCTAACGTGGGTATGGCAAAGCTCGCTATGAACAGTTACGGTAACAGCCCCTCGCAGTTCATCACACACCTAAAAAAACTAAAGCTTGACGAAACCACCGGCATTGACCTGCTTGGTGAAAGAAAGCCGGTGATCTATCAACCGGGTACGAAGTACTGGAGCAATACAACCTTGCCATGGATGTCTTTCGGTTATAACCTGATGGTGACGCCAATGCACACGGCGATGTTGTACAACGCGGTCGCCAACAAAGGAAAAATGATGAAGCCTTACCTGGTGAAAGCGGTTAAGGAAAACGGGAAGCTTATCCGTGAAATGGAGCCGA
>JAJTCI010000222.1 GCA_021323155.1 Chitinophagaceae bacterium
GGGTTATCGATCGCGTTGAAACTCTTTAATGCCTCGATGGCAACATTCACGGTGGCGATAGGCGTTTTTAGTTCGTGCGTGATGTTGCTGATAAAATCATTCTTGATACTGGTGAGCCGCCTTTGCGCAACCAGGTTCCGGTAAAGGAAAACGAACGTAGCCGTGGTAAGTGTGATCAGCAACAGTGAAACCAGGATGGGATAGGTAAGCCTGGCCAACAGGTAATTGAAACTGTTACCGAACTGCGCCTGGTAAGCCATGGGGCTGCCCAGCCCTACGATCGCGTAATTCGTGTGAAGTTTATCCTTTTCAACGGAATCCTGGAGAAGTCCCGGGTCGGCGGTAACCGGGCGCGACGCGATGATGAAAGAAAGGTCGATCCTCGCCTTTTGAAGTTCTTTCCGGTAAGCCGAGTCGATCGTCGGTCGCGATAATGAATCGCCGAGGGAACTGCGAAGGATGATCTTATTGAAATCTCCCGGGGCCGGTGTATTGACAAGTCTTGTCTTTTTCTCCGCTGTGCTGACGAGGATGCCACTGTCATGTTTGACGGTATCAGCGGTCCTGCTGAATGAATTACTCATCGTGATCACCATCTTCGGCTTGCCCAGCTGCCGCTCGGCCGACCGGCGGATCACGTTTACGGCATCCATCAGGAACAGGTTGTCTGGCACCGAGCGGAGGAAAGTAGTGTCATTCCGGAATTTTTGCATCTGCAGCTTATATACTGTTTCCCGGAAAAGCACATCGGCTTCTTTTTTTAATCCCTGCTTTTCATCTTCATATAAACGCGTGAGCCAATACCCTTGGAACGCCGCTATGATAAGTATCGTGGCGTACATCAATAACCTGGATAACTGCAATTTGCTCAATGCTGTTCTTTTTAACCTGCCAAAAGTAACAAGTGCACCACAAGTCAGCTGCATTATTAACCTTAATTAACCAAACACAAAACTTCCTTAACGAAGCGGTGCCATAGCTTTGGATCAAACAAAAGTTATGAGGAAATATTTTTACCTGGCCGTATTGTTATGCAGCACATCGGCTACATTCTCACAGGCCGTCACCAGTGGCATCATCACCTACGAGAGAAAGATCAATATGCACCGGCGTATACAGGACGAGCAGGTGAAGGCAATGGTCCCGGAGTTTCGGACAAGCAAACACATGTTATTGTTCAGTGACAGCACATCGGTATATAAAGCGGTACCTGAGGAAGAAATGCCCGAGACTTTTAACGACGGTGGCGGCGGTGGTGCGCGGATCTCGTTCCGCAGCGGTGGCGGGGAGAGCGGCGAGCTTTATAAGAACTTTGCCGTTTGGAAGTCGGTCGAATCGCGTGAACTGGGCGCAAAGACATATATTATCGAGGATTCGATCCGGCCACGCGCCTGGAAATTAACGGGCGAGACAAAACAGATCATGGGCTATACTTGCAGGAAAGCGGTGAGCACCGAGACAATGATGCTCGGTGGCGGAATGCGCATCAGTTTCGGAGGTGGGGCAAACCACGCCGATACAGCAAACCGTCCTGCACCTAAACCGGTAACGGTAGAAGCCTGGTACGCCGAAAGCATCACTGCGCCCGTTGGCCCGGAATCATACGGCATGTTGCCCGGCGTAATACTCGAACTGAATATCGACAACGGCTCAATGATATTCTCCGCCATCGACATTAAAAAAGAGGTGGAACAAAAAGATATTAAGGAACCAAAGAAGGGAAAGAAGATAACCCGCCAGGAATACATCAAAATGCAAACGGAACTAATGGGCAGCGGCGGTAACCGTGTGATCAGGATGTAATGTCAAATAAGTTTAATATCACGACCGGTCAGTAAAGCTGACCGGTTTTGTTTTTTAAGGCAACCCACGGCCAGCTAAACATTAAAATCCCTTCACACACATAAAAAGGCAATTAAGATTGTTGAACGCATAGTATCCGGTGTGGTAAAAACATATTTCTTTGGCCACAACCATACTTCTTATGAGAAATAGTCAACCAAACCCGGCTCACAACAACGAAAACATTGCTGCAACATCGAATTCCACGCTCTTTGTAAAAGAGGAACTTTCCGGCCATACCAGCACGATGCAACAGCTATTGCAAATGCTTGAGAATGAGAAATGTCCTGACAGAACACAGGAGATCTTGATTTTTCTGCAAGACCTTTCACAGTCTTTTACCGACGCGGTCGCCCGTTACAATACTACGAATGGTAATCACCACTATGCAGGAGGAAAGACCAAGGTGGCTTTCGAAGATGTTTTCGAAAAAGTGGTCGCTAATCTTACAAACCTTATCTTTGAAACCAACACCGTTATTGAAGCTGACTTTTCACAACGGCGCTATGTAACTTCTACGCATGGCCATCTGGAAAGTACGATGCTCAGTAGTCTCTCAAATGCTATCCGGAATTGCCAACCTGGCGAAACACCACACATAAGTATCAAAACGCTTACCGGCAACGGCGGCGCCCTGCTGGTGATCAGTTGTAATGAATCTGATTTCGTGCATGATGCTTATGCTGAAAACCCTGATGCCCGCGGCATAGGTGCCAGTATTAACCAGGAAGTACCGTTCACAAGGCCGACAGCCTCAACCGGTACTACAATCAAGATTTGCTTTAATGACCACGCTTAATCAAAAAGTTACCTGCCTGATAGACGACGATGAGATTTATCTGTTCAGTGTAAAAAAGGTGTTGCAGGTACATTCGCTCACCAGCAAGGTACTGGAGTTTCACAATGGCCAGTCGGCCATCGACTATTTTATCAATAACCGCGATGCGCAGAACGAATTGCCTGACGTGATCTTTCTCGATATTAACATGCCCGTAATGAACGGCTGGGAATTCATCGAGGAGTTTAAAAAGATCCGTGCGTCTATGTGCAAAGAAATTACGCTCTATATCGTAAGCTCTTCGATCGATAAAAGCGACGTCGACAAAGCGAAGTCCCTGTCAGCGGTAAACGACTACCTGGTGAAGCCCATCACTGCTGCCCAATTAAAAAGCATTTTTTACCCGGTACCGGAATAACATACTTTACCCTCGAAAGGTCCCTGTTGAAAACTATCCCCCGCCTCCGGGGGAATTTTTTTACTTTGCAACCCGCAACCTGCAACCTTCATCACAACGCCCGTATTACAGCTCTTCCACCCCCACCCAGCCCGCTTTTGTTGAGGGCATAAGTGAATGAAACAAGGCCATACCGGTTCAGCACATTATACCGGAGGTCTTCCAGGTAATTCTGGTTAGCGCTCCGCGTGATACCGGTATTGCGGTTGAGTATATCATACATGCTCACCTTCACCTCCGCTCTCTTATTCTTCAGGAATGATTTTGCCATTGAAGCATTCCAGAACGGCACACCGATATTGTAACCATCGGCACGTCCTGAATTCTTCGTATAGTTGAACGTATTGTTCAGCACGAAGCCGCCAGGAAGATAATTCGTCATCTCAAGGTTGTATACCTGTTGCAGGAAATTGCTGTTGAACATCGGCTGCAGTGAATAGGTTGCCTTGCTGATGTTAAGCCTTGCCGTGGCAGCGATGTCTACCTTATTATCTATATTGAAGTTCCACGTCATTGAGGGACTAAGGCTGGCATTACCGATCTCGTTCTTTTGCTGGTTGATAAAGGAAACATTCTCGCTATACATGTATCCGATAGAGAATTGAAGCCTTGATTTTAATTTCTTTATCGGGAAGCCTTTGTTCACACTCGCGAAGGCGGTAACGCGTCCGTTCGCATTCACCGGCATAGTAGTACGGATGCCACCGGGCTTGATCTCGTCCGCATCCACGATCGCATCATCGGTTAAGACGAGGGAAGCAAAAGCAAAGAAGTTCTTGCCCCTAAGTGGATCGGCGGAAAAATACGTGAGGTTGAGGTTGTGATTGTATGAACGCTTCAGGTCAGGGTTGCCCAGGATGGTATTAAGTGGATCACTCACATCCGCTACGGGCTGCAACTGCCGCACCGAAGGCTGCTGTGTATTGGTATTATAAGAGAGGGTAAAATTCCTGTATTGACTCAACTTCCACTGCAGGCTGGCATCTGGTAATACGTCGGTGAAGTTTTGTTTTACCGTGGTACGAGAAGTTTTGTTCAAACCTTTCAGTTCCGCGGATTGAACCGAGGCCCCTGCCGTAAAATTGAATTTGGTGCGGTTCCCTTTGTAATGCAGTCCGCCGCCCAGGTAGGAATAGTTACTCCTAAACGAGTTGCTCAGTGCGGCGTTTAACGCGTCATGTTTCCCGGAGCTGTTGTCAAAGTCATACGTGTTTCGTTCGCTCTCGCCCACGCTGCGACTGTTGTAAACATTCATTTCAACGAGCGACCTTTT
>JAJTCI010000223.1 GCA_021323155.1 Chitinophagaceae bacterium
CCGTCCGCTTTAGCGATAGAATCGACGTGCTTCTTTGCCACAGTTGCGGCGGCTTCACGGGCAGGTGCGCTTCTTGCTTCGCCGCCACTTCTCGAAGGCCAGTGGTTGACGTATACATGGATGGTCTCACCGTCCAGTTTACCTTTTACCCATAAGATGTCACGTGTGTAATAAGCATCTTTGGAGCCGCCTGGCAGTTGTACGTATAATTTATCTGAAGCTTCTACGGAAAAATACTTTGGGTTATACAACAGTCCTACGTCAACGCCTCTCGCGTCCTTTGAATCGTAGTGCACGATCTTGTACCCGCGCTTTTTCAGCAAAGGATGATTCACCAGGTCGGTGAGCACCGTGTCGTTCTCTACTTCGCACACACCAAGCAGTGCAGGCCCGTCAGGGCTCACGTCGGTACCCATTTGAGACAGTACTGTCGCGAGCCGGGTGAGTTTATCCTGGTAGATGGATGTGCCGTAATTCTTTGCGCCGGAGGGCAGGAACTCCTCATCGTTCTTTATGGGATTGTCCACCGTATCGTAAAGATTTTCCAGGTTGTAAAAACCAACGATGGCTACTTTATAATTGGCTTTCTGTGCTAAACCGAGGAAGGGTAGGAAAAAAAACAGGACCAGTAATTTTTTCATGGGGGAGAACATTCTATGCGCAAACTTACGGCCGTTATCGTTGGTTCTAAGGTGCGTTCGCGTTAAATTACTCTTAGAAGAGTGGACGAATTTATCGGTATTACCAGAACGACAAAAACGTGCCCGAAGCAGCTATATGCTTGATTTACAGGCAAAATAACTGGTTGAAAAATTACATCTGACTAAATTTATTTATTATCTTCGGTAAGTCCAATGTTACAGTTCTTCCATTTCTCATTGCACGTTTCTCTCGTAAATGGGTTTTTTGGCTGGTCTGTTTTTTCCATTGGTTATTATATCACTTAACTTTTTTGAAAATGAACATTTACGTTGGAAACCTGAACTGGAGCATGACCAGTGACGACCTGTACAACATGTTTGCTCCCTATGGCGAGGTGGCCTCGGCTAAGATCGTTACCGACAAATTCAACAACAACCGCAGCAAAGGCTTTGGTTTTGTTGAGATGGCCGATGACGAAGCTGCCAAAGCTGCGATCGCTGCGCTGAACGAGAGCGATGTGATGGGTCGTAAACTGGTGGTTAATGAATCAGCCCCCCGTCCTGAAGGAGAAGGTGGCGGTGGCGGAGGATTCAAGAAAAGAAGCTTCGGCGGCGGCGGCGGTGGCGGTGGCTACAATCGCGGCAGTGGCGGTGGTGGTGGCGGAGGCTATAACCGCGGTGGCGGTGGTGGCGGAGGCTACAATCGCGGCGGCGGTGGCGGTGGTTACAATAATTGATCCCCACACAGGTTAAAGAAATGGAAGTCTCGCGGTATTGCGGGACTTTTTTATTTTTAGCGAATGATGGACTTATCCGTACCCGTTGCCGGCTGCATGCGGTGGGGCAAATGGGGCGCGAACTTTACCCTGGCCGACTACCGCCAGATCATCGATGAATGCCTGGAAAACGGCATCACCTCGTTTGACCACGCGGACATCTATGGCGATTACAGTACCGAGGCCGATTTTGGTGAAGTAATAAAAGAACGGCCATCCCTCAGGAAAGATATCCAGCTCATCACCAAGTGCGGCATCCAGTTGCAGACCAGTCCAAGGCAGGAGTATTTTATCAAATCGTACAACACTTCCAGAGACCACATCATTGCTTCAGTGGAGTATTCGCTTCGCGCGCTGTGCACCGATTATATCGATGTGTTGTTGATCCATCGTCCCGACCCGCTGATGGATCCCGCGGAGGTAGCCGCAGCGGTAGCACACCTGAAACAACAGGGAAAGATCCTGCGGTTCGGTGTCTCTAATTTCTCACCGCATCATACAGACCTGCTGCGGAAGTTTACGGAGATCAACTACAACCAGATCAATATTTCCATACTCAATCCCTTTCCATTTACCAATGGTGTACTTGACCATTGCCTGATGCACGGCATTACGCCCATGGCCTGGGCGCCATTGGGCGGCGGTATTATGAATGATGACAGCCACCCGCGTTACCGTACGATCGTTGCCACCGCAACAGAACTGGCGGAGAAATATAACACCGGTGTCAACCAGTTGCTCATCGCGTATTTATTGAAACACCCATCAGGCATCGTCCCCGTGCTAGGCACTACGAAGATCGAAAGACTGGTGCAGGCAAGGGAAGGTAAAGACGTTGAGTTGTCGAGGGAAGACTGGTTCAAATTGTATGTTGCCTCTACGGGGGAGGATGTGGCTTGAGGGGTGGATTCAAGGCTACAAGCCAGGGCCGCTACCAAAAGGAAACTAAGCTCTAAAAGGGTTACGCCTGTTCGCCGGCGTGGCAGAACGCTCATTAATCATCTTCCGCCTCATTATCAAAACCGACCCCGTAATCATATGGATGCCCATCCTCATCGTCATAGTTCTTATCTAGATGGTAGGGATAATACTTTTGCCAGTCGTCGTCATATTTGCGTTTAATGTGCCTGACTTCAATGTCAAGCATTCGCGCTCTTTCCTCTTCAGGTGTTAGGTCTTCATCTTCGAATTGTGCGAATAACTCGTCATAGAACTTGCATTGGCAGTATTCGTTTAAAGTACATTGCCCGTGCTGAGTGCCGGGCTTGCACATTTCAAAGAAGCCCATGTTCCAGTTAAGGATCTTCACTTCCTGGCTAAAATTGCAACGAATTGTTTCATACTGCAATCGTTCCGGTACCTCGATCTGCAAAACGAAATGACAATTATAAGCATCGAGCATCGTTGTCAGCGCATGCAGTAATTCTTTCACCTGTTCGTCGTTCAACATTCCCGCAGGTGGCAACATCTCGTAGGTGAGACCGGTCAACTCCTGGAGATTTTTTGTAATTGCTACGCTCTCTTCTTCCTCTGGTGTGGGAATGTCCCAGATACTTGTTGCCGGATCAATATAAGGCAACGATACATTTGTAGTAGAGAATGCAATATCTCCCCGCAGCTGATGAAGGTATCTTTCCATAACTGGTTATTAAGTTCAGAGGTCCGTGTTGGTTAAACCCTTTTTCAGTGCAGCTTCTATCCTGTCGGCCAGGGATTCTGCAGTTTCATCCGGTTTAGCCGGGAGGTTTTTGAGGATTTGTGTGACGTTGGTCAAATGTGCTTCGTACCGGCGGAACGTTTCCTCCAGCACTTTGACATTACCGGTTTCCCAAAACCGCCCTTCATCATCCAGGTCAAATTCCCGAAAATACTTTTCACTCAGGTGCCTGATCAGTTTTATAAGTGCAATATGGGCATCGATACCGGCGTATTGGGTCTTGACAGATATAACACCTGGAATATTATCTGGTTCCACCAGGGAGACGAGGACGCCCTCTGTGTTGAATATGAAAAAAACACGCTCACAGTTTTGCGGAGAGAATACGACGCCCGATAGCCGGGGATCATCGATGAATGTCCATTTCCATCCCAGGCCCGAGCAGATATCTTTTAGTTCCTCACACAGGGGAGATATGAGCTCGCAACTCCTGATTTTGCCCTGGTAGTGGATAGACAGACCCATGAACTAAAATTATCCTTTTCAATATACCCTGAGACATTTCATACCTCAAAAAAGTTGGTGAATTTGCGTTAGATATCCTAACAAAACGAGCCGAGAACACTACGACCGACCCTTCCTACCTGAAAACAAGCATGAGTGGTTTATCCGTGGCTCGCGGTATTACCACGCCAGCCGGCCCATCACCTACTTTTTCTTCGGAGGCCTCGGATATCCTGGCGCCTTTTCCCGCCAATCTGATGTCTTGGAGGTTGATACCGTGCGTATGGGGAAGGGATACGTTCCGTAGTCATACCGGGATATCACTGGGATATCACCCCGATATCACCGCGATATCGGTCACAAGGTCGCGTAGTTTTACTCGATCCGGTGGCAAAACAGGGGTTAGCAGGGCAGAACCTGGGATAGAGGGCCAGGCATTTCCAGCGATGACTTCTGGTCGCGCGCGGGAGCAGGCTTAAGGGCTGGCAGCTTGTTGCAACCGCTACCAATTATCCGTCCCGCATACATGGGATGCAGTACCATCGGCCTTGCTTACCGGCATGCAGGCATGAGGGGGGCTCATCCGCCGGCCGGCGGATCGGTATGGTAAGAGGTCTTTGGTGTAAGGACATAAAAAAACCTCACATTTCTGTGAGGTTTCTTCAATAAATATGGCAGCTACCTACTCTCCCGCATTGTTGTGCAGTACCATCGGCCATGAGGGGCTTAACTTCTCTGTTCGGTATGGGAAGAGGTGAACACCCTCG
>JAJTCI010000224.1 GCA_021323155.1 Chitinophagaceae bacterium
GAGAACCGGTTGGTGATGCCTAAGCTGACCGTTATATGAGTGGGTACCGCGTTCATAGCGTACACATCGCTCAGGTTCACCACAACGGATTTATATCCCAGGTGCTTCAGGGGCGTATAGACAAGGTCAAAGTGAACGCCCTCCAGCAGCAGGTCAGTTGTGATCACCGATTGCTTGCCAAAATGGTCGATCACCGCGGCGTCATCACCAACCCCCACGATCGTCGATGCATGCTGTATCTCGAAGTTCTTCGTCAGGTGCTCGATCAGCCCGAACTCTCCCAGCTCTGATATCTCGGTCCTGTTCTCCATCTTAATTGAGCGTGCCTCCATTCACTATCTCAAGTAATCGGTCGTGGATCTTTCCGTTTGACGCGATGATCCCGGGTTGATAAGGATTATAATGCTTTCCCTGCAGGTCGGTAACCTTTCCGCCCGCCTCTTCTACGATCAAAAAACCTGCGGCGCTGTCCCATGCGCTTAGTTTATGTTCATAGAAGCCGTCGAATCTTCCCGCCGCCACCCAGCACAGGTCGATCGCTGCGCTGCCCAGCCTTCTGACTGGTATGCCTTTCCGTATAAATTTCTCGAATACCTGCAACGGTCCATTGGCCATATCCAGGTAGGTATAAGGAAAACCGGTTACCAGGCAGCTCTTGACGATGTCCGGCTGATCGCTAACATATATCTTCTGGTCGTTCAACGTTGCGCCAAAACCGCGTTGAGCGAAAAACAATTCGTTCATGAACGGGTTATATACTGCCCCGAGCTCCATCTTCCCGTCTTTTTCAACACCAATACTTACACAGCAGATCGGGATCCCATTCGCGTAGTTGACGGTGCCGTCGATCGGGTCGATGATCCATTTATAAGATGAATCCTGTGCCAGGTCTCCCGACTCCTCGCTCAAAATATGATGGTCAGGATAGTCCTTCCGGATAATGCTAAAGATCACCGCTTCACTCTTGTGATCGATCTCAGTTACCAGGTTATTGATCCCTTCTTTGTTACTCACGACGAACGACTGGTTGAAGTTCTCCTTGAGCACCTGCCCGGCAGATTCAATAGCCTTCAGTAATGTGGTCTTCAGCATGGAGCAAAAATAAGGAAAGCAGCATGCCGATGCCGTTTCCTGTTGAATGCTTTATTTTACACCCATTCATGACGCTGTCGGTAATCATAGTAAGCTACAACGTAAAATACTTTCTTGAACAGTGCCTTCATTCGGTGATGGCGGCAACGGGCAGGATAAAGACAGAGGTCATCGTGGTAGATAACCATTCATCCGACGGCAGCCTGCCCTATCTACGACCGCTTTTCCCTCCCGTGCATTTTGTAGACGCCGGTAGCAACCTCGGCTTCGGCCGCGCCAACAACCTCGGCCTGTCAAAAGCAACAGGTGACTACATTCTCTTTCTTAACCCCGATACACTGGTGCCCGAAGACTGTTTTGAAAAATGCCTGCGCTTTATGGAAAATAGCCTGCAGGCCGGCGCACTTGGAGTACGCATGATTGATGGCAACGGCCGGTTCCTTCCCGAAAGCAAACGCTCGTTTCCCCGCGCGTCGACGGCGTTTTTTAAACTGTCGGGACTGGCAACATTGTTTCCAAAGTCCAGGGTATTCAATAAATACTCCCTCGGCTATCTGGATGAATTCAGTGAACACAAAGTGGATGTCCTCGCCGGAGCATTCCTCTTTATACGCAAACAGGTATTGGATACGGTCGGTGGTTTTGACGAGCGCTTCTTCATGTATGGCGAAGACATCGACCTCAGCTACCGGGTTAAGCAGGCGGGTTACGATAACTGGTACCTTTCGAATACGAGCATCATACACTTCAAAGGCGAAAGCACGCGCAAAGACCACGACCGGTACGTGAAAATGTTCTACGAGGCCATGAGCATCTTTGTTCAAAAACACTACAAGCGACGCAGCTGGATTTTCCGCGGATTGCTAAAGACCGGCATTTTCACCCGGGAGACCGTTTCTTCACTCTCATATATTTTCTCCGCCCACCAACAACCGGAAGCGACTGTTAAGAAGACGATCATTGTCGGCACTGCGAAAGAATACAAGGAATGCATCGCTTTATACAACTCCCACGACACCAGTGAGCGGATCCCTGGTCGCGTCAAAGTGCATGAAGATGACACCGAAGATGCCATTGGCAGCCTTTATCAATTAAGCGAGCTGGTAACCACCTTTAACGTAAAAGCGATCATTTTCTGCCAGGGATTCCTTCAATACAGCAATATCATCGACATCATCCAGCGCCTCAATCAAAAGCTTGCTTATCGTTTCCACGCAGCCGGCAGTAATAGCATCGTCGGGAGCGATTCAAAGATCACCACGGGTCAAGCCATTGGCAGCGAATAGGATGGGCCTTTGTTGTGCCGCCAATTAGATAGCGTAATGGCTGTGAATTCCTTAGTTTCGCAGAACAGATGAACCTATGGCCCTATTCGAGATAAACCTTCCCGATTCGGTAACAAAAGCACTGGGACTTCCGCAAAAGAATCCCCGGCGACAGCAGTTGAAAGTGCTCAGGAAATTACTGCGCAGGGCCCGCTTCACGGAATTCGGACAAGCCTTTCGTTTCGACGAACTGCTGATGGAAAAAGACCCCTCGGCCAAATACCAACAACTCGTTCCGACTTACAATTATAACAAGATCTACAAAGACTGGTGGTTCAAAACACTGGAAGGCACGCCCGACGTATGCTGGCCGGGTAAGATCAAATATTACGCGTTGAGCAGCGGCACCAGCGAAGCCGCCAGCAAGTATATCCCAATCACACGCGACCTTTTGAACGGAAACAAAATGGTCATGCTTAAACAACTGCTCACCCTCAGGAACTACGAAGATCTCCCCGTTAAATCCATCGGGAAGGGATGGCTCATGTTAGGTGGCAGCACCGACCTTCAGAAAGGTGGCGACTATTATGCAGGTGACTTGAGTGGCATCACTGCGAAAAAAGCACCGTTCTGGTTTCAGCCTTTTTATAAACCTGGCAAAAAGATCGCACGCCAGAAAGACTGGAATAAGAAACTGGATGAGATTGTTGCAAAGGCACCCGAGTGGGACATCGGTTTCGTGGTTGGTGTGCCCGCATGGATCCAGATGTGTATGGAGATGGTGATCCAGCGATACAAGCTAAATAACATTCACGAGATCTGGCCCAACCTCGCCTTCTTCGTGCACGGCGGCGTGAGCTTTGAACCTTATAAAAAAGGCTTCGAAAAACTGCTGGGCAAACCCCTGATCTATATCGAGACCTATCTCGCAAGCGAAGGCTATATCGCTTACCAGGATCGCCAGCATGCCAAAGGAATGAGACTGGTTACGAACGAACACATCTTCTTTGAATTTGTTCCGTTCGACGACAAAAACTTCGACCCTGACGGCGAACTGGTGGATCAGCCACAGGCTTTACTGATCGATGAAATAGAAGAAGGGAAAGATTACGCCATATTACTCAGTACCTCGGCCGGTGCGTGGCGCTACCTGATCGGTGATACCATCAGGCTGGTAGACCGCGAACGGAACGAGATCATCATAACAGGTAGAACGAAACACTTCCTGAGCCTTGTGGGCGAACACCTGAGTGTCGACAACATGAACAAGGCCATCAAGATGGTAGGCGAGCAGATGAACATCTCCATTCCGGAATATACCGTTGTAGGTAAGCCCCATGGAAATTTCTTTGCGCACCACTGGTACGTGGCCTGCAACGAAGCGGTGAATGCAGAGGCCCTGCGTAGTGCCATCGATGCCCACCTGTGTGAAGTGAACGACGATTATGCGGTAGAAAGAAAAAGCGCGCTGAAAGATATCTTCCTCGATGTGCTCCCGGAAGAAAAATTCATGGGCTTCATGAAAGCAAAAGGAAAGATCGGCGGGCAGCATAAGTTTCCACGTGTACTGAAAGGGAAAATGCTGGAAGACTGGGATAAATACCTCAACGGTGAATTGATTTAAGGCAAAAGCTATATTTTAGATCATACAACGAAGACTGAATGACCGCTGCCCTGTTGAAAGGATTGGCCCTTGGTTTTATGCTGAGCATTTCGGTGGGACCGGTGATCTTTACCATCATTAAACAAAGCATCAATAACGGCCAGAAAGGCGGCTTTGCGTTTGTAGCGGGTGTCAGCGCCAGCGATATCACGCTCGTACTCATCAGCCAGATCTTTACTGAACTTTTCCACAGCTTACTTGATTTCAAAACCCAGATCGGTGTAGGGGGCAGCATACTGCTGATCATCCTGGGTATATACGTCTTCTTCTTTAAAAAGGTGGTCGTGAACGAAGAGGGTTCGCACGTGATCAAAATGCGAAAAC
>JAJTCI010000225.1 GCA_021323155.1 Chitinophagaceae bacterium
TTGACGATGACCAGTTCCACCGCGTCATCGGCCAGCATTTCTTCCAGGCTGCGGAAGGTGATGACGCGGGGATATTTCTGTTTCGCGAGTTCTTTGGTCCGCTCCACAACGCCGTACAATTGGAAGTCGGAATGCGCATCAATGAAGGGCGCGTGGAATACCTTGCCGCTCATCCCGAACGAACATAAAGCAGTTTTGATGGGTGTCATTAAGTAAGGGGTATGATTTATTTCTTACTGATCTTGTACAGGCTGCCTTCGTCGGTCACCGCGTATAAAGCGCCATCGCTGCCCTGTGCTACGTCGCGGAAACGCTGGCCTTCGCTGGCGAGTAAGCGCTCCTCTCCCACTACACGGTTATCTTTTATCACCAGCCGGGCGATATGATTGCTGTTGAGCCCCGCGATGAAGAGGTTGTTCTTCCATTCGGCGATGCTGTTGTGGTTGTAGAAGGTCATGCCACTAGGTGAGAGTACGGGATCCCAGTAATACACCGGTTGCTCCATTCCCTCTTTTTGCGTGATGCCCTGGCCGATGGTCTTACCGCTGTATTCCAGGCCATAGGTGATGGTGGGCCATCCATAGTTCTTCCCCGGTTTGACGAGGTTGAGTTCATCGCCGCCGCGCGGACCGAATTCATTCTCCCACAGGTCACCGGTGCCGGGATGGAAAGCAAGACCCTGCACGTTGCGGTGGCCATAAGAATATATCTCCGGCCTGCTGGTGCTCACAGCGGGATTGCCTGGCGCGGCTTTGCCATCGGTGGTGATGCGTACGATCTTACCGAGGCCTGAATTCACGTCCTGCGCCTGCGGCCTTGTCTCCTGGTCGGAGCGTTCACCCGTACTCACGAACAGGTTACCGGTCTTATCGAATAGTATACGCCCGCCATAATGTAGTGTTCCCCCATAAGCGGGTAGCGCGCGATAGATCACAACAGGAGACTCGATGGTTTTCTCATCGTTGGCGAGGCGTCCTTTCGCGACCGCTGTGACGTTGCCACCAGTGGTGCGCTCCGAGAATACCCAGTATACCATCCTGTTGGAAGAGAACGCGGGGTCGAGTGTAAGTCCCAGCAGGCCACCCTGTCCTGCAGCGTTCACGGCGGGCAGACCGGTGATCGCTTCACTTACGTCACCTGTCGCATTCACGATGCGCATGGTGCCTTTTTTCTCGGTGATGAGCAGTCTTCCATCCGGCATCTGGGCGATACCCCAGGGATTGTTGAGTTCATCGGTGAGTTTAGTTACGTTATATGCTGTGGTGGTCTTCACGCCACCCACGCGTGTCTGTCCTTCGAAGGCGGGCTTATAACTGGTATTTGCCTTTTTGGTTTCCACGGGCGCGCCGATGGAATCATTGCCGGCATTATTGCCCGCGCCGTTGTTGTTATTGACACTGCAGGCGGAGCAGGAGAACATGAAAGCGATAACACCAATACATAATTGATACATAACTGGAACTTTAGCACCAAAGTTAGGATTTGAATCGAGGTATACAGCCGCTTGCAATTATTCCATAAGCGATCAGACCAGGCGGTTCTTTAAAGCCTTGGCAACGGCTTCCGATTTGGAGTTGACGTGAAGTTTCTCGTAGATGTTCTTGATATGGCTGTGGACTGTATAGAAGGCGATGTCCAGTTCCGCCGCGATCATTTTATAGCTCAGGCCGTCGACGAGTTTCTGGAGTATCTCTTTCTCGCGCACTGAAAGCGTGAAGTTCTCCGCAGGAAGGTCTTTCACCGCGGCCATGTCCAGTACTTTGCGGGCGATCGAGGGTGTGAAGAAGGCACCACCATCGTTGACCTCGCGGATGGCTTCGAGTAGTTTCTCCGGTGGTGTGTTCTTGAGCACGTAGCCGGAGGCTCCTGCACAAATAGAAGCGAATATCTTATCCTCTTCGTCGAACACGGTTTGCATGAGCACTTTCACTGCAGGGAAATCTTTCTTCAGCGCGGCCACTGCCTCAATGCCGGAGATGCCGGGCATGTTGATGTCCATGAGCACTACGTCGGGTGTGGCCTGGCTGATGCGGCTCTCGATACGGCGTGCGTCGGGATAGGCGCCGGTGAGTTCGCATTCAGGAGAGGATTCTATGAGCATACTCAGGCTGTCGCGCAGTGCGTGGTTGTCTTCAAATATGGCTACCCGGATCATGTGCATGTGTTACAAAAATGGACTTAATAAATGGATCTGCGCTCCCCAATTCAGGTGAGGGGACAACTGAATGCTACCGATGTGCCCTGCTGTTTTACGGACCGGATGAAAAAGTCGCCTTTTATGTCTGAGGTACGTTGTCTCATATTCCTGAGCCCGTTGCCGTCGTCCGCGTCTTCCACTTCGAACCCTTTGCCATCATCTTCTATGGATATAGCCACCGCCGCGCCTTCTTTGCGGATATTGATGGTAATGGTATTACAACCGGAATACTTCAAGGCGTTGTTCAGCGCTTCCTTGAACACCAGGAATATGTTGCGGCGTTGTTCCATATTGAATTTAATGGAGCCGATCTCTTCGTTGCTGTTGAAGCGCAGGTGTATTTCTTTTAACGCACATAGCGCGCCCGCGTGGGAACGCATGCGGTTGATGAGCATGCCGGCGTCGTCGTTCTTGGGGTTGATGGCCCAGACGATGTCGCTCATGTTGCCCACCATTTCCCTGCTGGTGGCACCCATCTTATCGAGCAACGGGAGCAGCTGCGGCATCTGGCCGGATGCTTTCTGCTTGATCACGGCGAGAGTGATGAACCACCAGCGTTGCCAGAGGGGGTAGCTTACCTGGAAACGAAATACGGTTTCGCCCGGGTATTCCTCGCCGGCATGGAACACTTTGAGGTGCAGGGAATAATTTCCACCTGGCAGACCTTCAAAACGGATCTTTCCATCGAGTACGTCTTTCCACTCATTGTCCCAGCCGCGGAGCTGGTACTTGATGCTTGTTTCTGTTTCATTAGAAAAGTTCAGCACACTCAACTCGATCTCCACGGCGCTCTTGTGTGGTATCGTGATCGCTGCTTTCGTCGCGCCCGGAAAAAATACGCGCTTATCTCCTGTGAGGACAGAGGATATTACAACGGGCGGCATATCCTTTCTCTGTCCACCGCTCGCATAATCGAACAGCAGGAAACTCCCCTGCGCGTTTACGAGTGCCAGTTTTTTATTACCTGCCTCGCGCATTTCCATCACCTGGATCATACTATTGACCTCGCTTTCTTCGGTGAAGGATATCCAGGTTTTGAAATCATTGGAAACTTTATAGAACCCATCCACCGTGACCGCCCAGAAGTTACCGGAAGCGTCCTGGGTGATCCTGTCGATAAAACGATTGGTCAACGAATCGACGGTATAAATAGTTTTAAGTTCCCCGTTCAGGACCTGGTAAACAGCCCGGTGGTTGATCACGAGGAGACGGTTATCCTTGTCGACAAACAAAGCGTCCTGTAACTTACTTGGTATCATTTCGTAACCCAGCGTAACAGGGTTGATCTTATATATCCGGTTATTACCCGTCGCCCATACATGACCGTCATGGAAAACGAAACCGAAGATGTGTGCAGCGAAGAGTGAATGCGCTACAGCTGAATCCGCCAGTACTTTCCTGATCGTCTTTGTAGAAGGATCATACACCCTTAAGCCCTTTTTATGCACCGTGAACCAGATCCTGCCGAGGCCATCGGTGACAATGCCACCCGTTCTTCCATCAGCAAGATGTGAAAGGTTCACCACCCGGTTATGGTAGATATCGTAAAAGCCAAAGCCCTCCTGCGAAGTGAACCAGTAGCCGCTATCGGTGGTCAGCCAGGCATTTATGAAGTTGAGCAGTTTCTCGTTCCCTTCCGGTAAAGGAAAAGGTGCAACTTTACCATCAGCCACGTTGATCTTCCACCATCCTTTCATCGTAGTGGCATACCCGATTTGCGACGGGTTGCGTATATCGCGTACGTAATGAAACAAAGCTTCCTTACTTACATTGGTCCATGCGAATTTCTGCCGCGAGGGATCGATCTTATACAGACCCGTAGGCGTTCCCACCCAAAGATTGTTTTGCCGGTCTTTGCATAAAGCGGAGATCTGTCCCATATCAAGTTCAGGGCTGGAACCTTCGCGCCCGATCATCTGCACCACTGAAACTTTACCTATATCCATGGCATCGGCATCGATGATGGCGAGTCCCATCGCAGTGCCGAGGGAAAAATATCTCTTGTCACCCAAGGATATCTCCTGCATTTCGTAGGCCCAGTTCATTCCTCTCTGCAGACCGGGGAAATAGAAATTATCAAAACGGGCCGTGCGGTGATTCCATTTCATTATTCCTTCGCCCCAGGTGCCGGCGTATAAATTTCCTTTGCTGTCTTCGAACATGAAGGTCATCGCGTTCAACAGGTCCCGCCCCGGCTGTACAGGCACGGCGTGGCTAATATAGGCGGAGGTCTTCCTGTCAAACACCTGTATCCCGTTGGAAGTGGATATCCATAATTTGCCATTACGGTCTTCGAGGAAATCGTTGACATACCTGTTATTAGTTCGCGGGCCGAGGTCAGCGGGATACAACGTAAATGAGTCGAGCGACGATGAATGATGCTTCGCTATCCCGCCATTGCTGGAAGTCCAGGTAGTTTTTCCCCGATCAAAAAAAACGAAAGAACCATTCGCCTTTGGATAACTGGTGATTTTCTCTGTGTTCGGGTCGAGGCTGCATATACCTTCTCCTGTCTGCATCCATATCTTACCGTCCGGGCCTTCCTGTAAGTGCCCGAGGTAAAGATCAGGGAAACCGTTCTTCCCGGTGAGCAGGTATTTCTTGAATTTTTTCCCGTCATACCGGTTGAGGCCCCATTCGGTGGCTACCCAAAGAAATCCCCGGCTGTCCTGCATGATGTCACGAACGGTAGCGTGGGACAGGCCTTCTTTTATACCATAGCGTTCGATCCGGGTGACCGGTTGCTGGGCCTGCGATAAGATCGCGAGCAGGGAAAAGGCTAGTATACAGGTTATCCGGTGCATGGGTTGCATTCAATATAGTAAATAACTGCGACTGGTGTTCAGCCGCGGGCAGTTGATTTTGATATCAAAAATCAAGGACTTATATAATAAGCTGCTCCCCAAAATTGGGTAGACCGCCCGGGTGAGGCCACGGGTATTTTTATGGCGCTGCTGAAACCAACGTTATGCGAACGCCTACTCTATTCCCCTGCCTGCTTGTACTACTCATATCATTTAGTGCATTTGCACAACCCACCACCAGTTCCAACTGGGCCTGGATGAAAGGCGATACCATTTATCCACTCTGGGGAAAGTATGAAACCAAGGGTATTGCCTCTCCTACAGCGCTCCCGGGAACGAGATCATCGTCGGCCACCTGGAAAGACGCGTCGGGCAATCTGTGGTTGTTTGGCGGGGAAGGTTCAGCGGCCTCCGGGATAAAGGGGGCGTTGAATGACTTGTGGAAATATAATCCTGTGACGAACCAATGGACATGGGTAAAGGGAGACAGCAGCCTGAATGTTGCCGGTGTTTATGGAACGAAAGGCGTTTCAAATGCGGCGAATAACCCCGGCGGGCGGCACAACGCCGCGAGTTGGGTAGATAATAGTGGAAAGTTTTGGTTATTCGGCGGGCTCAATAGTTCATATGTTTCCCATAATGATCTCTGGAAATATGACCCGGTCACAAACGAATGGACCTGGGTGAAAGGTTCCAATGTAACCGGCAGCATGGGATCGTACGGAACGATGGGCGTGTCGTCCGCCACCAATGAGCCATCCTCCCGGCAAGCCGCAGCGATATGGAAGGAAGCCGATGGGAGTTTATGGATGTTCGGAGGGTCAACCGGTATTAGTTCAAATGCATACGATGATCTCTGGAAGTTTGACCCGCTGACCGAACAATGGACATGGATAAGCGGGAATATAGGTTCGAAGGCGGGCGTGTATGGAAGCCTCGGGGTGATGGCGGCTGGGAATAAGCCAGGCGGAAGGCAGGGCGCTGTAACATGGACAGACAATAGTGGGAATATCTGGATGATGGGTGGATACGGATACGGAAGGGTTACTACCCCATTCGGGGTATTAAACGATCTCTGGAAATTGGACGTGGTAACAAGACAATGGACCTGGGTTAAAGGGGACAGTATAGCGAATGCCTTTGCAGAATATGGTAGTCTGAATGTTTCATCTGCTACTAACAAACCCGGTGGACGATACGGTGCTGTAGCATGGAAAGATGCCAGCGGAAGGCTCCTGCTATGCAACGGGTATGGAAACAGTGAATGGAAAATGGGGCAACATCTCGGTGATGTCTGGCGATATGACATTGGGGCCAATCATTGGACGTGGATCAAAGGTGATAGCATCGGCCGCCGAGGTGGTATCTATGGGGACACCGGTGTATTTGCCGCTCCCAATTATCCTGGCGGAAGGTCTTTCGCTGTTGCATGGCCGGCAGCCAACGGAAATTGCTGGATATATGGCGGCAACGGGTCAACATCCGATCAACATGGCAAACTAAACGACACCTGGCAGTATAACGCTGCTACCAATCAATTCGCCTGGTACCACGGCATCACCCGTAAAATGCACGACGGAGTGTACGGAACGAAAGGAGTGGCTGGCGCGTTGAACAACCCGGGAGGACGAAGTGTTGCGATGACCTGGACCGATTCGCAGGGCGATCTATGGATGTTCGGCGGTCTCGGTAATTTCAATAATCATCTTTGGTGGTGCATCAATGACCTTTGGAAATTCAGCCGCGTGACACAAGAATGGACATGGGTAGGCGGCGATAATACCGCTAACTCCCCGGGTACCTATGGAACACAGGGGGTGGCCTCGGTGAACAATATTCCTCCAGCAAGAACTGGTGGTGTTACCTGGAAAGACGCTGCCGGTAATTTCTGGTTGTTTGGCGGAGTCAGTC